>JAGHCC010000367.1 GCA_021160685.1 Desulfobulbaceae bacterium
ACCGATGGAAATTGTGACACCAAAAAACAGCACCACCTTACCAACGATAATGGCGACGGATGTCACGTCGACAGTGCCGCTTTTTGCCAGGCCAAGCTGGCAAAAAGCGGCACTGTCGACGTGACATCCGTCGCCATTATCGTTGGTAAGGTGGTACTGTTTTTTGGTGTCACAATTTCCATCGGTCATTTTATTATGCCTCATCTCACCTGAAGGCTGAACGATTACCACGGCAAGGGATTTACTTTTGCGATGGTGTCAGCCCTGGTGATGGCCTATATGGCAGAGCTTGCCGGATTACATCTGGTGATCGGCGCATTTCTGGCGGGACAATTTGTCAGAAAGGAAACAATGAATGAGAAGGTTTACGATGCCATCAGGGATCGGTTTTATGGCATAAGTTCAGGTTTTTTGACGCCGATTTTCTTTGCCACTCTGGCTTTTCATCTCCACATCAGCTGGGATCTGTCTTTTTTGTTTTTTGTGGCCGCCCTGATCATGGTGGCGATTTTCGGCAAGGTTTTCGGCTGCGCCGGAGCAGCCAGGCTGGTTGGACTGACTTCTAAAGAATCGCTGCTGATCGGCTTAGGCATGAACGGCAGGGGCGCGGTGGAACTTGTTGTCGCCACTGTTGTCATCAAGTTGAGTAATGATCTTTTGCAAAAGAAAATAATCGATGAACCGCTGTTGACCGATCCCCAATTTTCAGCCCTTGTCTTGATGGCATTTATCACCACTCTTCTGACTCCTATACTTCTTAAAAAATCAGTGGTGCGAAGCTGCGGTATTGACAGTAAGGAGGAATTTTGCCAGATTGTTGAAAAAACGAAAACAAAGATCCTTCGTTAAATCGTCATGAACGGATTCAAGCTCGAAGGGCAATGTCAGGCAAATTAATTCACTACGTTTGTTTTTTTCAGAAAAACCAGCCTTGATTATTACTGTATAGAGTGATATTATTACCTCATGCAATATGAGGTTAGAATCAAAAAGAAAATCAACCGCAGTCTAAAGAAACTTCCGAAAAATATCCAGAGATTGCTTTTCCTTTTGATAGAAGATCTTAAAATAGATGGTCCGATTCAAAAAAGTTGGCAAAATTTTTCTCCTTTAGAAGAAAACAAGTTCCATTGCCACTTGACTTATCGGTATGTAGCTTGCTGGACATGGCGGCAAGGAGAAATTGAAATCGAGGTATATTATGCTGGCTCTCGTGAAAAAGCCCCGTATTGAGCTATCCATTCAAGGGGAGCATGTTGACGAATTTATTGACTGGATTAAAAAGAAATTTGAAGTCACTATCCTCTCTTCTAAAAGTGAAGATAGTATTCCTGTCGAGGAGACTGATTTCTGGAAGGAAATGCAGTCAAACAGAGTTGGAAATCTTCTTGCAGGAGCCCGACTTAAAGCAGATCTGACACAAGCGCAGCTTGCCGAAAAGTTGAATGTTCGTCAGAACATGATCAGTGATTACGAAAGAGGAAAACGAAGGCTTTCTCCTGCCATGGCCAAGCGTATGGCGCAGATTCTTAATATCAAAATGGATAGGCTTTCCTGAAGTGCGAACTAATTGTTAAGGGGATGGCTGTTGATTTTGGCTGATGGTGTGGTTTTCTATTCTCAACAAAAAAAGGGTGCGGAGGAAATCAATCAAATCCTCTGCACCCTTTTTTTTGTGGATGGATGATGCTGATCAATCAGCCAATGTGAATTTTCCGTCTTTCACTTGAACAATAACCATGGAATCCACATCCAGGCCATTATGATCTTCCGGGGTGATGTTATAAATGCCGGAGATGCCGACATATCCCTTGGTCTCTTCAATGGCCGCGCGAAGAGCCTTGGGCTCGGTGCCGGCCTTTTTCATGGCGTCGGCCACAATGTTGATCGCGTCCCAGGCATAGCCGGAATGGGTGTTGATGGGGAATTTTTTATCAAAATGATAGACATCCCGGTAGAGATGAACAAATTCCTGAATCACCTTTTTTTGGGGATCATCATCCGACAGCTGGTCAGCCACCATCAGCTTGGTGGCGGGCATGCGGTCGCCCTCGGAAGCCTTGCCGGCCAGTTCTATGTATTTCGGATCAGGCAGGCCATGACATTGAAAAAGAGGTGCGGTTATGCCGAGCTGAACCTTGTTTTTGGCCACGATGGAACCGGCCGCACCAATGGTCCAGCAGACAATGGCTTGTGGCTGACTATTTTTGAGATTGGTGAGCTGGGCCGTCATATCGGTGTCCTTGGGACCGAACGACTCTTTTCCGACAATGGTCAGGCCATAATCCCCGGCCAGTTTGTCGAGCCAGCGGCCGCCGTCCTTACCAAATCCATCAGCGGCGGTGAGCAGGGCAATTTTCGTTAATCCTTTTTCCTGCAGATAGCTGTACAGCCTTTTAACCGCAACAGAAGAACGCTGGGGGGATTTAAAGATGTAGGAGTAAGGGCCAAATTTGCCGCCCATGATCACAGGATCACCGCCCACGGTCATGAATGTGGGCATGCCGGCTTTCTCGACGATGCTCTTCACATTCATGCCGGTGCCGGTTCGGGTGGGTCCGATAATGGCTACTACCTTATCTTTATAGATAAATTTTTTGGCAATAGTGGCAGCCTTGGCCGGATTGCCTTCGGTGTCACCGATAATTAATAAGATTTCCTTGCCGTTAACGCCGCCATTTCTGTTGATTTGATCCACGACCATTTCAGCCACAAGTCTGGTCGGCGTCCCGATAAAACTGGCTGGGCCAGAGAGGTCAAAGAAGGCCCCTATTTTGATGTTCTCCATCGCCAGGGCGGAAGCCGTGGGCAATGCCATGCACAGAGCAGCCATAATGGCAAAGTAAAAATTGATTTTTTTCATTTTTCTCATCTCCTTAAAAATGTTTTTGGTAACTTCTCAATAAGTGGTTGCAACCTAATGTCATTAACTTAAAATTTCTCCGAAAAAGTCCCCCTTTGAAAAAGGGGGATTTAGGGGGATTTTTCAGCCATAGTTAAATCCCCCCAGCCCCCATTTTCAGGTAGCGCAGACTCCGAAGGGGGAAGCTTCTAAACAATATCATCCTGCAGACGGGTATCAAAAACCCGTTGACTCTTGCGCTCGGAGCGCGGCAGGGATCCGTATTTAACCACCTCAACATCCGGCGTGACCAGCAATTTCTTTTTCATCTGATGCACCGTTTCCCTGGCAAGCTCAATACTTCTCTTCTTGTCACAATGCTCGCCCTGCTCCACCACAAGTTTCATTGAGTCGCGGCCGCTTGCGTCATCCCTGGAAAGATGGACCTGGTATTCGGAGCCCAGGCCCGGAATTTCCGAGAGAATGGAATCAATACTGGAGGGATAGATATTAACGCCGCGAAACTTCATCATATCATCACTGCGCCCTCTGATCCTGGAATGACGCGGCATGATGGAACCGCAGGTACAGGGGCCGGGAATGATGCGGGTGATATCCCGTGTCCGGTAACGGACCAAGGGAGCCGCCTCTTTGCAGAGAGTGGTGACCACCATCTCTCCCCAGTCGCCTGGCTCCACCGGTTTTAATGTTTCGGGATCAAGAATTTCCAGGATGTAATAATCCGCCCAGTAATGAATACAGTCATGATTCGGGCATTCAATGCCGGTTCCCGGACCGTAGAGCTCGGTGAGGCCGGGAATGTCAAAAAGTTCCGCTCCGCCGAAAAGTTCGGAGATCTTCTGCCGCATGGACACGGAAGAACGTTCCGAACCATAGATAATCTTTTTGATATTGATTTTATCGGCAATCCCCCGTTTATGAATTTCTTCCGCCATGAGAAGGGCCATGGAGGCGGTAGAACAAAAGACAGTGGATTGAAAATCAAGCATGAACTGGCACTGCAGATCAATGTTGCCGGGACCGGCTGGCACGGCCATGGCGCCGATTCTTTCACAGCCGAGCTGGAAACCCATGCCCGCTGTCCAGACGCCGTAACCCACGGCAATTTGAACCCGGTCCATGGGGGTGATGCCGGCCATTTCATAGGAGCGGGCAAAAAAATCGATCCAGTCGTCCACGTCTTTTTGGGTGTAGGCCAGGATCTTGCGCTTACCCGTAGTGCCGGAGCTGGCATGGATACGGGTGATCTGCTCGTAGGGCACGGATCGCAAGGGAAAAGGATAGCCGTCGCGCAGGTCATCGGCCGAAGTAAAGGGCAATTTCTGCAGATCATCCAGAGATTGGATGTCCGACGGTTGTATTCCGGCCTTTTCCAGCTGTGTCCGGTAAAAACTCGAACCTTGATAAACATGATTAATCGTCCATTGCAGTCCCTTGAGCTGATGGGCGTGCAGCTCCTCTTCACTCTTGAAAGAGGGCATAAATGACTGATTTGTCATATCGGGTTTCTCCAATCTGATATTTGTCAGACCGGCGGCGCCAAGACGGCTTGCCTCCGGTCTGCTGTCGCTTCCGGCCCCGAGAAAGGCCTGCCGAAGTTTGGGGTCGGCCAGCAATTTTTCACTGTTGCCTGAGTGGATGATCCGGCCATTGGCTAGTAGGTAAGCGGAGGTGGAAGCGGACAGGGCCCGGGCCGCGTTCTGCTCCACCAGTAAAATCGTCACACCGGAACGGGAAAGCTGACGGATGATAGCAAAAATCTCATCGGTGATTAACGGCGCAAGCCCCAGGCTGGGTTCGTCCAGCAGGAGCAGCCGGGGCCGGGCCATCAGAGCCCTGCCCATGGCCACCATCTGCTGTTCGCCGCCGGACAGGGTGGCGGCCTGCTGATCTCTTCGCTCTGCCAGTTTGGGGAAACGCGAGAAAACTTCCTCCATCCCCTGTCTCACCTTTGATTTGTTTAGTTTCAGGGCCAAAGCGCCGAGTTGCAGATTTTCGAAAACCGTAAGTTCGCCAAAAAGCTCCCTGCCTTCAGGTGAAAGAGCCAGCCCCTGCCGAACCATGCGTACGGCTGAAAAATTGGTTACATCAGTTCCTTCAAAGAATATGGAACCCCGGCTCGGCCGCACCAGTCCCATGACCGCTTTCAGCAGGGTGGACTTGCCGGCGCCATTGGGACCCAGCACGGCCAGGGTCATGCCCCGGGGAACATCCAGGTCCAGGGCCCGCAGGGCCGGGACGGGCCCGAAGCGCTTCTCCAGTCCGCGA
>JAGHCC010000077.1 GCA_021160685.1 Desulfobulbaceae bacterium
TAGCTTCATGGTTCAGGATGCCTATCTTCTCCGGTCATTTTTTTCAGTCCATCTGCCGCTGGCGGACAATCTCGAACAAAACAACGCCGGCGGCCACCGAGACATTCAGCGAGTCCAGGGCGCCGTGCATGGGAATTGAAACAAGCACATCACATTGCTCCTGGACAAGCGGTCTTATTCCTTTTTCCTCGCCGCCCATAACCAGACAGACCGGTCCGCTGAAATCCGTCTGATAGATGGACTGTGAACCACCGGCCGCTGTTCCGTAAATCCAGAAACCTTCTTTCTTCAGACGCTGCAGGGCCGTTGTCAGGTTGATGGTCTGGCAGATTGTCACATGCTCAAGGGCGCCGGCTGAAATCTTTGCGGCAGTGCCGCCCAAGGGGGCTGAACGGTCTTTATTGACGATAATTCCACTCACGCCGGCGGCTGAGGCGGAACGGACAATTGCGCCGAGATTATGCGGATCCTGAATGGAATCCAGAACCAGCAGGACCGGATCGACAGTCGACTGAAGCCGCTCCAATAATTCCTCGAGGGCCAGGGTGGCAATAGCCATGATCCGGGCGCAGACGCCCTGATGGTTTACCTGTCCGGCTCCGGGAATTCGTATTTCATTGCGGAATTTAATCTTGACATGATGTTTTCTGGCCCCATCAATGATCTGCTGAATCTTGGGGCTGCTTTTGCCCTTCAGCACGGTTATTTCACTGACCCGGCGCGGAGAGCTCTCCAGCAGTTCAAAAACCGGATGAATCCCCCAGATGATTTCCTGATTCGAGGCAGCCGGCTGAAGTTTTGACTCAGCACCACGGGATTGCGGCTGCTTTTTTTTTCTTTTGCGGAAAGAGGCCATAATCAGGAGGGAATCTGCAGGGCAAGTCCGTTTACCGAACGGCGGGTTGCACTGCGCCGGGCCAGGATAATTGCCCGCAGAATGTCCGCCGCTTCGTCCACGGTCTCGTTAATAATGAGATATTGATAAAGACGGGCATCTTCCATCTCCCTGCGGCCGTTGGCCAACCGAAGTTCGATGGTCTCGGCGGAATCAGTTCCACGGGCCATGAGTCGTTTTTTCTGCTCCTCCCAGCATGGCGGCGCAATAAAAACAGTAACAGCATCAGCTGCAATCTCCCTCACCTGTTGCGCCCCCTGGACATCGATATCAAGGACCACGTCAATCCCGGCCGCCAGCTGCTTTTCCACTTCCGCCTGACTCGTGCCATAGTAATTTCCATGCACCTCGGCCCATTCCAGAAAATCGCCCTGTTCCCTCATTCGGACAAATGCAGGCTTATCAACAAAATGATAATCAACCCCGCCCCGTTCACCCTTACGCGGCTGCCTGGTGGTATGGGAAACCGAAAAGGTCAATCTCTCAACTTCGGCCATGATTTTTTTCAGAATGGTGGTTTTACCGGTGCCCGAAGGAGCGGAAATAACAAAAAGACTACCCTTACTCATCATCACATCCCGCATCAAGAGAAACCTGGCCGGCCGGTGTATAGCGCTGGGTCAGTGTTTCCGTCTGCACCGACGAAAGGATCACATGGTTGGTATCCAGAATAATGATGGATCTGGTTCGCCTTCCTTCGGTCACATCGATGAGTTTCTTCTGCTGTTTGGCTTCTTCCTTGATTTTTTTCATGGGGGAAGATTTCGGATTGGCGACAACTAATACACGGCTGGCCACCACCGAGTTGCCAAACCCGATATTGATCATGCGTTGATCCATTGTTTTTCCTTTGTTCTATTGGTTCTATTGGTTTAATTCGTTAGATTAGCTGGATTAGTTGGATTAGTTAAAACCAATGCAACAAACTTAACTAATTCAACCAGTTCAACCAATTTAACCAATCATCACTCCAGATTCTGCACCTGTTCGCGCATTTTCTCGATCTCGTTTTTTAATGAAACGGTCTGGTGGGCGATGGAGGCATCATTGATCTTGGACGCCAGGGTGTTGACTTCCCGCAAAAATTCCTGAAGAAGAAAATCAAGCCTTCTTCCCACGGCTTCATCAAGGTCAAGAAAATCGCCAAATTGCTGAATATGGCTCTTCAGCCTGACAATCTCCTCGGTCACATCGGACTTGTCCGCCATGAGGGCGACCTCCTGGGACAACCGCATGGGGTCCAGTTCGATGCCGCCAAGCAGTTTATCCAGCCGCTTTTTCAACAGCTGCTCCTTCTTGGCCACGAGTTCTGGAAAAACCTGTTCGACTTCCTCAATGGTTGCTGAAATCAGCTCCAGACGGTGCAGAAGATCTTTTTTCATATTTTCACCCTCTACCTGCCGCATGGCCTGACTGCTTTTCAATGCCCCAGCCAGGGCCTGTCGAAGCTGTAACCAGATCTCGTCCTGGTCATCCTGCCGGTCAACCGCCACAATAACGTCCCTGAAAGTGGAAATCAAATCAAGAGTTTGACTGGAATCCGAGGTGAGATTAAGTTCATGACAAAGGGTCTGCAAACTTTTTTTGTACTGGAGAGCCAGGGGGACATTGACGGAAAGCCGGCCCGAACCCTGCTCCCCGCTGACGGAAATGGACACATCAACGTGGCCACGGCTGAAAAACCTACTGATTTCCTTTTTGATCCGGTCCTCAAGGGAGGCAAACCGCGGATCCATTTTAATACGGATATCCCGAAAACGATGATTGACCGAGCGCAGCTCCACGGTCCATGTTTGCTCGTCACCAGTCCATTCTCCCCGGCCGAAACCGGTCATACTGAGGGGAAACATCATTTCATCACTCCAAAAAGTTCTTCAAGGCTCGCCGTTGCCGTGCCCACCTTGCCCACCACAATTCCGGCGGCAAAATTGGCCAGGGTGGCCGCTTCCGCGTAGTTAAGGCCGGAAGCAAGCCCCAGGGCCAGACTGGCCGCCACGGTATCGCCGGCGCCGGTGACATCATACACCTCTCTGGCCACGGTGGGAATGGTGAAAATGGCTTGATTTCGTTCAAGCAGGGCCATGCCCTTTTCACCACGGGTTATCAAAACCGCCTCGCATTCAAGAATCTCATGCAGCCTGGAAGCGGCCCGCAGCAATGAATCATCATCAAAGATCTCAACACCGCTCATCATTTGCGCCTCAAGATTATTAGGGGTAATGATGGA
>JAGHCC010000192.1 GCA_021160685.1 Desulfobulbaceae bacterium
AAGCGCCATAGAGGCCCCCAGAGGTCTGCTGTTCCACGAAGTTAAAGTGGATGACCAGGGGCGTATTGTTTACTATAACATTATTCCTCCCACTGTCCTGAATCTTTCCGCTCTTGACAGCGAGGCGTTTTTGTTGCTCAAAACATATCAGGATGAGTCGGACAGCAGGAAGACGGAACTCCTTGAAGAACTGATCCGGGCCATGGATCCCTGTATTACCTGCGCGGTTCACTGAGCAGGATGAAGATTATCAGCGTTTTCGGCTGAGAATTTGTTCCAGCTTCGGCCACAGCTCCTGCAGTTTCTCCTGATCTTGAACCGTTATGGTCAGGGTGAGTTCGTCTTTTTCAAATGAAGGAACGTGGCTTAAACCGACGCCTTTCGGCAGTTGAAGTTTGCCTGTAAAGCGGCGGAATTCCTGTTCGGCCTCGTTCAGACGGGGAAAGCGTTTTCTGTTGATCCAGGCCATGAGGTTTGCTGCTTTTTGGGGAAGATTGGCCTCGGGGTGATTGAGAATTGCCTCGGCCTCGGGATCGGAAAGAATCTGGCGGATGGATGAGTTGCTGCGGACAGCAAGTTCCCGGCTGGAAATGGTCAGTTTTTTCTGGTTTCCGACGCTTAAATGAAGCAGGGTGATGACTTCAAAGAGGGCCATCCGGTCGCCAAAATCAAGTTTGCCCAGTTCCAGGGCTACTTTTTCGTCCAGCCGTCCTTTGTGAACGGCAACAACGAGAGGCTCTTCAAGGTTAAGGAGGGCGATAAGGCGTTTAAGCAGGTTGGGCCGGGGGGGGAACCCGAGCGGGGGCAGAAATCGTTCGGCCGCCTCGTTGTCATCTGTTTCCTGTAAAACCTTTCGAAAAAAGATTGCCTGTTCAACCGGGTTTATTTTTCCGTTAAGAAGCATTTCCTCCAAGACAATGGCCAGTCCGTCAAGAACTGTGGTTGAGGCAGTCATCACCAGACAGTCACAGCAGGCCCGGCCTGATTCCTTTGCCGCGCGCAGCCGTTTCCATCCGGAAATAATTTGAAAACATTTTTCTCTTTTTTCCCGGATAATGGGCGGATGCAGAATTCCGGTTCTTTTAATTGATTCTTTCAGCTTTGCGGAAATAATTTCCTCACTGGTCGGAGCCAGAATAAAGCTGTCATCATTAAAATCAATCTGATCGAAACGAATGCGGCGCGTTTGCATGTGGGGTTCCCGGTGAGAAAAGAATCAAAAATTGGTTGGTCAGCTCTGCTTCATAGTATAAAGTGCGAAGAACGGCAAATGAAATTAAGTGAGGAGAATCCTTGAAAGTCAGTATGATTGCAGCCATGACCCTTTGCGGCCGTATCAGCCCGGGTCCTCTGGCCGGCCGCCGTGATCGCTGTCTGCTTGAAAAGATGCGCAGTGAAACCGGGGCCAGTCTGTTGGGAGCGGAAACCCTGCGCTCCGCTGATCCGGAAATGAGCGGGCCGGATGGAGTTGATTCAAGTCGTTTCAGGGGAATCATGACCTTATCCGGCCGTATTCCGGTGACTGGCAAAAAAATATTTCAAGGTGAAAATAAACCGATTATCTTTACCGGCAGCAAGGTTTATACCGATTTACGACAAAGATTGACAGGACTGGCCCATGTCGTCCAGCTGGAGTCGGGGCCGGCGGGTTTATCGATTGGCGCGGCCCTGGATTTTTTTGCCGGAAAAGGTGTGGATTCGGTTTTGATTGAAGGCGGCGGCATACTCAATTATGCAGCATTTCTGGAAGGGGTTGTCGATGAAGTCATCATTACCATTGCGCCAAAACTTTCCGGTGATAGCCAAGCCTCTTTGCTGGTTGACGGGGAGAGCCCGCTTGGCGTTCCATTTTTGAATCTGGAGTTGATTTCGTGCGAAGCGGCTCTAAACGGAGAAATTTTTACCCGTTATCGGGTTTGTAAGGGAAATTGTCAAAATGCATAAACAGGAACTGGCCATTCTTTTTTCAGGGGGCACGGATTCACTCGCTCTTTACGCCTTGGCTGTTGCCGGTCATCATCCCGAACTGCCTCTGCCGCGTCATATCCATCTTCTGCACATGCTGAACGGCATGGGACGCTTTCCTGATTTTACCCGGAATCGGTTTGAGGTGGCCCGGCGGATACTGGCCGCCCAGGTTTCCCAAAGCGATGAAATTCCCGAGGCGGATCTGGTTGAACTGGATATGGGCCGGCTTTTCAGGGCCTGTGGCTGGATCGCTATGAAGAGTTGATGCCCCGTTTCGGCGGCAGGAACCTGGTTTGCGTGGCCTGTAAGCTTGGAATGCATATCCGGGCCGTGATTTATTGCGCCGAACATCTTGTTCCACAAGTTGTGGCCGGTTCTGCAAGAAAGCAGGATTTCTACCCGGAGCAGACCCCTGTCTTCATGGAGAAGATTGCTGAATTTTCCAGTCGTTTTGGTATAAAAACATCTTTTCCTGTTTATGAAGATTTCAGCGAGGACATGACGACCAGGCAGGTCCTGGAGGATTTCGGCCTGCCATCCACTGGCGGCGGGGAGAGAAAATGTCTGTTTTGCCAGACCCTGACAACGGCTGGCGAAAAAGAGATCGGCAGCTATCTTGATGAAATGATTCCCCGCGCCGTTGAATATGTAGATTTTCGTCTGGCGGGCCGTCTGGCCGAGGCTGCTGCCTGTTTTCCGCCTGGGCGGTAGATTTTACGAATTTTGAATTTGTTGATTTGCTGAATTTTTTAATAAATGAAAAATCCCCCCTAACCCCCCTTTGAAAAGGGGGGTTAGGGGGGGTACGACGGTTACTAATTTTCCATTTAGGCCAATGAAGTGGAATTCCCTTAAAACAAAACAAATGAAAAACAACAATCAAACAACTCTTATCCCGGAGGAGATTCATCGTCAGGTTATCCGGTTCGGCACCGATGTCCCGGAACAGCCTCCTTCCTTTGCCCTGCCCTTGGGTGAAGTGGGAATCGCCAATAAAACCGTCTGGGTTCGATTGCCGGAAGGCCGGATTCCCTTTACCGCCAAGGTGACAGTATCCTTGCCCGCTGAACTGCGTGGCATTCATATGTCCCGTATTGAGCGGGTGATCGCCGAGCTTGATGAGAGGGAATTTGTTGATCTCCGCGCTTACGGCATGGAACTTGGCCGCCGGGTTCTGGACAGTCAGCGTGGCGCACAGGGCTCGGTGCATCTTTCCGGCAAGCTGCCCCATGTTCGAAGGTCAAAGATCAGTGGCTATTCCTCCATAGATTCAATTGATATCTCGGCGGACATCAGGCTGGAGGAGGAGGAGCAGGCCGTTGAGGCAAAGGTCATGCTGGGTGTGGGTGTCTGTCATATCACCGCCTGTCCCTGCACCCAGCTTTATAACAGGGATGTGTTTCAAATCAATGAACACCCATGCCCTCTGCCGACTCATTCCCAGCGGTCATTGACCTCATTGCAGATTGAGGGGGAGGGGGAAAGACCTGGATTCCGGGATATTCTTAACTGTCTTGAGTCGGCCCTGCACGTGACCCAGGATCTTCTGAAAAGGCCGGATGAGGCCGAGATTGTCCTGCAATCGCACCAGCGTCCGCAATTTGCCGAGGACGCGGTCAGGGAAACAGCCAGGGCCGCTGTCGATTATTTTGATCTGCCGGACGCTACCCGAATAATCATTGAGTCTCTGAGTCTGGAAAGTATCCATATCCATGATGTCTGCTGCCGGCTCGAAACGACATTGACCGAACTGCGCCAGTGCGTGAATCGATCGGAAAGATGAGATGATTCAAACCTTTGATTCGAACTGGCTGAAAAGTTGTCCGGCCGGACTGCTTGATGCCCTTTCCCGTCTTGCCGGAGAGAACGGGACAGAGCTTTTTGTGGTGGGCGGGGCCGTGCGCGATCACCTCTCCGGATCGCTTGCCCATGATCTCGATATTGCCATACCCTCCGGCGCTCTTTCGTTTGCCCGGTGTCTGGCAGCGGATCTGGGCGGCACCTTTGTCCTGCTTGACGAAGGGGAGGGCGTGGCCAGGGTGGTCTGGAAGGGATTTGATATTGATCTGGCGGATTTTCGCGATCAGACGACTTCGATTGAGGACGATCTTTTAAAGCGGGATTTCACCATCAACGCCATGGCGTTTCGTTTTACCGGTGAATCCGGCAAAACAGAGGGTGAAATTATTGATCCGGCCAGCGGTCGGGAGGATTTTTATCATGGTCTGGTTCGCGTCATGAGTCCGGCTGCCTTTGAAAATGATCCCCTGCGTCTGCTCCGGGCCTATCGCTTCCAGGCGACCCTGGGTTTTCAGCTTGAGCCGGATACGGAAAAATGGATTGGCGAATACGGCCATCTCCTTTCCCGGTCGGCACCGGAACGGATCAGCCATGAACTGCAACGGATCATGGCTTCGGACCGGGCCGGGTCCACTATTTTCTCCATGGTCGAAAGCGGCCTGTTCTGGTATCTTTTCCCGGAGTTGAAAAAAGGGGAGGGCATGGAGCAGCCGACAAGCCATCATCTTGATGTTTTTTCCCATTGTCTGGCAGCCCTTGACTGGATGGAAAAATTACAGGCACGGCCAAAAGATTTTTTCCCGGGGGATCTGGCAGCAAAGGTCTCCGCTTATCTCGGGCAGGAAGAAAACCGTGTCCGGCTGAAATGGGCTGCTCTTTTTCATGATCTGGGCAAACCGGACTGCCATGTTATCCGCCAGGGCCGCATCACCTTTTACAATCATGACCAGGCCGGGGCCCAGGAGTTTGAAAAGATCGGGGTGCGGCTGCGTTGGAGCCGGGAGGATATCAAGCGCATCAGCCGATTGATCCGGCTCCATATGTGGCCTTTTCATCTGAATAATTCCAGAAAAAAGACCGGCATTACCGCTAAAGCCTGTCTGCGCCTGGTTAAGGCTGTGGGGGATGATCTGGCCGGTCTTTTTCTCCTGGCCATGGCTGACAGCCTGGCCGGGCAGGGGGTGAACAGACCGCCGGCCATGGAGGAGGAGCTGGCTGAATTGTACACCGAAGTTGAACGGGTCTGTCGGGAACAGGTGAGGCCGGTGCTTGAGCAGCCGCCCCTTGTCACCGGCCGTGACCTGATTGATCTGGGCCTGACTCCCGGCCCGGATTTTAAAATGATTCTTTCCAGTCTGGAAAAGGCCCGAGTTGAGGGCAGTATTCAAACCCGGAGCCAGGGGTTGTCCTGGCTTGAATCCTTTGTGGCTGAAAATAATTTGCTTTGACTCGTTTTTTTGAGGGAACCCTTAGGGAGAAAATTGAGGCATCCTTCATGAATGTCAAAAAGTAGTTGACACTTTTAATGATTTTGCGGCCATTTTTGTTATTGTAAAAAAAGAAAATTATTCCTGTAGGAGCCCGGCCCTCTGGGCGATTAGGCAATTGTGTGCTGCTGGCCGACATCGTTTCGCCCAGAGGGCTGGGCTCCTACGGATAAAATAGTGCCAATCGGCAAATGTAAGGATACCAATATTGATATGGAACAGATTGAGAGAAAACTAATACCCAGTCTGCGTGAAGGCGTGGATGTGATCAGAATGATTTTTTTTAAAAGGCTGAAAGAATATCTTGTCGGCAAATATGGGCAGGAATCTCCCCCTTTTCATGGAATGCTGGCCGGCGCCATTATGAATGAGCTGTTCGGCACTTCAAATCCTGATGAAAAATTTTCTTTGTTTGCCCGGGAAAACCAGGATCGCATCCAGGAGGAACTGAAGCTGGTTGCATCTGAATTTGAGGATCTTCGTATTCTGTTGACCGATGGGCTTCGTATTCACTTCCTCTGTAATCATCAGGAGGAACTCCTGGAAGAAAAAGAAAACGAGGAATTGCTTGCCAGGGCCAGGGAATACGGCATTCTGATTGAGGAACGGGATGTGCCTTTGCCCAAAGGATTTATGGAACTCGTTTATCGGGTCGGTGAATCATACGGTCTTGTGGCTTCCCAGGAAAACGCGCCTGCTGCCACGTAACAACTGAATAATTCGTAATTTTTCAATGAGTGGCGGCATACCGACAACCTCCCCCTTTAGTAAAGGGGGATTGAGGGGGATTTATTTATAGACTAAAGTTTCCCGCTTTTTGTGAAAATTTAAATTGCCAAGGTGTGCAGTTATAGTGGGGATTAATATATTTTTTGAGGTGTTTGCCATGCAAGTAGCAAAACCCCATTTTATTACCCCTTGACGTAACAATTTGACGACTACACAAACTCACGTTATTTCAACAAGATACATCATGCGGGCAATGTTGTCACTAAAACATAACCGGGAAACTTCAGTTTATAGATTGCCACCATTTATTGAGAAGTTACAATAATTTTTGAAATATCTCGTTGCCTGTTGTAAACTTTAGTTTTGCTGCAATGTCATTGTCTGCTCTTGTTCGTGTCCTCGATTTTATGTCAATGTCGGTTCGGACAAGGTTGGTATTTTAAAACAGACGTTATGCGGAAGAAGGAGATAAGATGGGAAATGCAGAACGGCGGGAATTTATACGCAGGGATTCACTGAATTTGTTGGATTATGTTGTCCTTGATAAAGAGGGGACAACGGAAGATCACGGCATGGGCAGAACATTAAATGTGAGTGAGAATGGCATTTTACTTGAAACGCAAATTTCCCTGCCACTGAGTCAGCTCCTTTTGATTACCCTTGGTCTGGAGGAAGATTTGATTGATCTGAAGGGGGAGGTTGTCCATACGAAGGAAGTTGATGATGACCTGTCTCAATCCGGGATTGTATTCGTTGAGATCGATGCCGAAGGCCAGAGGATTTTGAATCGCTACCTGGAGGCTTTCCAGGAAGTTTTCGGCGGCAAGGATTAAACGCTTGATTTTCTCACAGAGGCGCAGAGACACAGAGAATACAGAATTAAAAATTTTTTCTCTGTGAGCTCAGTGCCTCTGTGAGAAATGATTTTTACATATTTTTGGAAAATGAATGAAAAAAGTACAGGATCATTATTTTAAGAAGGCAAAAAAAGATAATTATCCCGCTAGGTCGGTTTATAAGCTTGAAGAGGCGCAAAAAAAGTTTCAGATTTTACGGAGGAATGATAAGGTTCTTGATTTGGGATGTCATCCGGGCAGCTGGACAAAATATGCGGCCGGGATTATCGGCGGAAAAGGACGAGTCGTTGGTATTGATCTGCAACAATGCCGGATCAAGGGACCGCCGGGGGGCGCTGAAATTGAATTGATCCGGGGAGATATTTTTGATCCGCAACTTGCTGTATTGCAGGAGGCTGAATTTGACGTGGTGTTAAGCGACATGGCCCCGAAAACCAGCGGCAACAAGTTTACGGATCATGTAAAATCCGTTGAGCTGGCGCGCCGTGCCCTTGAAATTGCCACCAAGGTATTACGAAAGAACGGTCATTTTTACTGCAAGGTGTTTCAGGGCGAGGATTTTCCCGGGTTCGTCGAGGACACCCGGCAGTTTTTTTCAAAGGTCAAGGTGGTCAAGCCCAAGAGTTCCCGCTCGGAGAGCAGAGAAGTTTTTGTGCTTGGTATGAATTTAGTTTGAAATGATAAATCGAAGATTTTGTATTATAAATAATGGAGGAAAAGGGTGTCCGGACATTCAAAGTGGAGCACAATTAAGAGAAAAAAAGGCGCGACCGATGCCAAACGGGGCAAGATTTTTACCAGGCTGATTAAGGAAATCACCGTGGCAGCCAGGATGGGGGGCGGAGATCCTAGCGGCAATCCCAGGCTGAGAAGTGCCATTGCCTCGGCCAAAAGCGAAAATATGCCCAAGGATAATATTGAGCGGGGGATTAAGAAAGGAACCGGCGAGCTTGAAGGAGCGGTCTACGAAGAGATTATGTATGAAGGGTACGGGCCTGGTGGTGTGGCCGTATTAGTAAACTGCATGACCGACAATAAAAACCGGACCGTAGCCGATGTTCGCTTTTTTTTCTCCAAGAGCGGCGGCAACCTGGGTGAGTCAGGCTGTGTCTCCTGGATGTTTGACCGCAAGGGATCCATCCTTGTGGACAAGACGACCATTGACGAGGAGAAGTTGATGGATCTGGCCTTGGAGGCAGGGGCCGAGGATGTGGTTGAGGAGGAAAATGAATTCCAGGTGGTAACCGATCCTGATGATTTTGAAAGCGTCAGGGAAGCCCTGACCAATGAAGGGGTGACCTTTCTTGAGGCCTCCATCAGCATGATTCCTAAAAATGTAGTTGATATCAGTGACGCAAAGGTCGCCAAACGGGTTTTGAAACTCTTGGAGAATCTGGAAGATTTTGAAGACGTCCAGAGTGTACATGCCAACTTTGACATTGATGATGCAATCATGGAGAATCTTACATAAACCGTGAGCAGAACACAGAAGACCTTGAGGATTCTCGGAATTGATCCAGGCTCAAGGGCCACGGGATATGGAATCATCGATCAGAGCAGTAATCGGACGATTTTTGTCAGTTGCGGGGTCATCAGACCAAATCTCAAAAAAATATTTGCTTCCCGGCTCCTGGAAATTCATTCCGGTATAAGTGAGGTCATTGAGACCTTTAGCCCGGACCGGGTGGCGATTGAAGATGTTTTTGTCTCCATTAATCCCGGATCAGCCCTGAAACTCGGCCATGCCAGGGGGGTTCTGCTGCTGGCCGCCATGCAGCATCATCTTGAAATTCATGAATATTCGGCCCGCAAGGTCAAACAAGCAGTGGTGGGGTACGGTCAGGCATCCAAGGAACAGATTCAGCAGGTGGTCAGGGTGCTGCTGAACCTGTCGGCAACACCGAGTCAGGATGCGGCGGATGGACTGGCTATTGCTCTGTGCTGTGCGAATCACGTTGCTTTTTCGTGACAATTGATGAATCTGTAAAAATCCTTTTTTCACCACAGAGATCACAGAGACCATAGAGAATGATTTTATGTAACTATTCAGGTGGGCCACCAAATTGGCCTAACCACCGTTCTGTAACTGTTCAGGAGTGCCCCATCTTGGTTCATTTGGACCTTCGAAGCATACTTGTGCTATTCGAGAAGGCCAAAATGGGCCAAGATGGGGTGCTCCTGAACAGTTACGATTTTATTAAAATCAGTTGCCTCGGAGATCTCTGTGTGCTCTGTGGTTAATTTTTTTTCATAACCGTTATGATTGCTTGCCTGAAAGGCGAAATTCTTTTTAAGTCTCCTGAAAAATTGATTCTCGATGTGGGCGGGGTAGGGTACGAGGTCTTTTTTCCCGAGTCCAGCCATGTCCTCATCCCCGAGATCGGCCAGGAGACCTTTTTGCATATTCACACCCATGTCCGGGAAGATACCCTGATGCTCTACGGGTTCCTTGATATTGTTGAAAAGGAAACCTTTTTGATGTTATTGGGTGTTTCCGGTGTGGGACCTAAGTTGGCCCTTTCCATTCTTTCCGGCATCACCCCTGGGGAGTTTTGCCGGGCCATCAGTTCGGATGATTTACCTCGTCTGATCAGCCTGTCCGGCATCGGCAAGAAGAAGGCCGAGCGGCTCTGCCTTGAGTTGAAGGATAAAGTGCAGTTTATTCCCGTGACTGAAGATGCGGCAACATCAGTTGCCGTTATGGGACAGACGGAAGAACATTTTGTTGACGATGCGGTTTCCGCCATGGTTAACCTGGGATATCCCAGGGCCAGTGCGGAACAGGCTGTGCGGGCCGCCTGTCAGCAGGAATCGCCATCCTCCCTTGAAGAACTCCTGCGTCTGGCCTTGAGGACAATTGGATGAAATACGAGGAAAACATCGTCAGCACGGCACCCATGGATGACCGGGAGAAAATTGAGGAAGTGAGTCTGCGCCCCCGTCGTCTGGCTCAATATGTTGGTCAGGGGCAGCTCAAGAAAAATCTGGAGATTGCCATCCAGGCCGCCAGGGGCCGGGGGGAGCCTCTGGATCATGTTCTTTTTCACGGCTTTCCCGGCCTGGGAAAGACCACTCTGGCCTATATCATTGCCCATGAGATGGAGGCCAATATCAAGGTGACTTCCGGGCCGGTCATTGAACGGGCCGGCGATCTGGCCGCTATCCTGACCAGCCTCCAGGAAGGCGATGTCCTGTTCATTGATGAGATTCATCGTTTAAATCACGTAGTTGAGGAGATTCTGTATCCGGCCATGGAGGATTTTCAGCTTGACCTGATCATTGGCCAGGGGCCGGGCGCCAGGTCGGTGAAAATGGATCTGCCCCGTTTTACCCTTATC
>JAGHCC010000211.1 GCA_021160685.1 Desulfobulbaceae bacterium
GTCTAGTAAAGCTAGACACTTTGACCTTATGAAAGTTAGAACCAAAGGAATTCAAGCGGCTCTTTTTTATGCCTTGGGCAAAGAAAAAAAACTTAAGCTTTCCAAATCCAATCAAGAATATGGTCGAATCGCCGCTGACGCTTTGATGAAAGCTATTCGGAAGAATAACCGAAGGACGTCACCTGATGACTTAGCGGTTCTTTATGATTGGGCTTACAGCGCCCTCAGCCATACCGAACGACTGGCATTTGTCAATTTCTGTAAATTGCGGCTCGGCAACAAAATTCGAATACATAATGGCAAACAACATGGTTACCGCTGTTCCCCGCGCCCACTGGGACTTATTGCCGCCCTGGCTTTTTATAACGATGGGATTGATGACTCCTATGCCAAAAAATTATTAGTCCAGGGAATCAGGGATACCCTGATTGACAACTTGGCCATGGAGCATGTGGCCGGCAGTGACGGTGGTTTTGCTGACGGGACATCCTATATCATATCGCTTGGCGGGACATTTAAGCCTTTTCTGGCACTTGGGATTGCAACAGATACAGACTTTTTTTTTCAACATGAAGTTCTAACAAGGCTACCGAAACATCTGATGTATGCCATGCTCCCCTTTCCCATTCAAAGAGTTGGTGATAAACGTACCGTACCATATTTTGCCACCTTCCATGACAACTTTACTGCAACTACCAAACAGTACGGTTCAGCTGGAAACATGCTCGCTGCCCGACTAGCCATCACGGCTGCCGAGTATCGCCGCCATGGTGATACGCGCACGGCTGGACTGTATATGTGGTTTTTACAGCGGGCTTTTGGTGGCATTCCTCGCCAGGGGGAAAATCCACTGTCTATTGTGTTAATGGACTGGAACATTAACCCACAAAATCCAGAAGAATTAAACCTTCCACTAGCGGAAGCATTAGGGTGGAATAAGGAAAAAGGAGAAATCGACCGGGATCGATTTGGCAAGAAAGCTGGTATTGGCTGGGTGGGTATGCGCAGCGCTTGGGACGATCCGGATGCCACCTTTGCAATTTTTAAAGCAGAACCTTTTTATTACCATGGCCATATGCACCATGACAGCCTGGCTTTTATGATCACCAAAGGGGAGGAACTGGCTCTGGCCCGAGCGGGCAACTACATGTGCTGGTATGAAGGCGGTCCTCTGAACAGTAATAATCCAGGTTGGCCCCAGATGATGAACTTTTTTTCAAGAACAATATCGACCAACAATCTGCTGATCTATAATCCTGAGGAAAAATTTAAAGGCTGGACCAATGACGGCGGACAACGTTTTACCGCTTACTGGGATGCCAAGTGGGGGCGGACCTATAATGGTACGGCCAATGAAAATTATCGGGATATTGGGGGGCTGATTCATTTCAAACAATCCGATAACTTTGTGTATGCAGTAGCAGATGCCACCCGGGCTTACAATTCCACCAAAGTAACATCAGGAAAGAACCATGCTAAAGTCAACTTGGTACAAAGGGAGTTTGTATATCTGCGATCACCCCAGGGACATCAGGATTATTTTGTCATTTTTGACCGTATTAAAACTACTAACCCAGATTTTAAGACTTTCTGGCTTTTACAATTGAGGGCCAAACCTGAATTTAACGGCACTTACCAGATAATGCTGGGTGATGAGTTAGGGGGAGTCCATTCGTCAGAAGACACCTCAGCGATCCACGTGCAGCAGGAACGGGCTGCACTTTTCTGTAATTCTCTCCTCCCCAAGGATGGTAACCGTATCGTTCGCCGATTAGGTGGTTGGATAACCACCAGGCTTAAAAAACCGCTTGAGGCAGATGATAACGGCCCTCTTGATATTTCCATAGAGTCCACCGAGGGGTTGCCCGATCACCCAGTTGTCATCATCACCAACCAACCCCCAAATCCAGCAAGAGAAGTTTTTGATCGTTTTTCAATATGGCCACAGTCAATTCCTGCAGACACCAGACCGGTGGGACAAAGAGTTTGCTACTTTTGCGAAGGAAAAACTCCCCCTGACCAAAAGCCAGGGAAATTATTGAACTGTATTCGTGCCACCAGATCAGCCCCAGGTTTTGCAATGCCTGCAGGGTCTCGAGTCATCCAGGAGTTCCGACACATGGGCATCGAAGATGCCGACAAAGGCAAAGTTTCAGGAAGGCTAAACTATCCTTGGGGTTACGGACTGGGATACAATTATGGAGATGGAAATCAGTATGGACTGTGGCGTCTTGAGATCAGCCCCAAAAAAGATTCTCGCAGCCATCTGTTTCTCAACGTGCTTCACCCCACCCTGAGGCCATCAGGAATGATGAAAGCGAAGTTGATCGAATCAGAGGACGAATCCCTATATGGAGCATACGTTAATAATAAAGTAGTGCTCTTTGCCAGTGGATCAGATACACTTGAAAAAGGGGGTTATACCTTCAGTGGCAACGGTAATGTGTGGCAACTTCTTTGTAACCTAAAACCTGAAAAAAGATACCAAATAGAACAAGATGGCAAGCCGATCATCGAGTTGATTTCGAGTAAGCAAGGAATCGTAGCATTTGAATCAGAAGTCAGTGGTAGTTCCCATTTTCAATTCAACATAGTTGATCCATGATTTTTTGCACATGATCATTTGGACATAAGAGAAGTCGCTTCGTGATTCACCGTAACCATAATATTGTCCGTACCATTCATTCCTTCCAAGTCTTCTACCACCGCCCGTATGGAGTGCAAACCCGGTGACAGGAGACAAGTTTCCAACAAGACCTTAAAAGGTTTTTTGGTAAGCTTGCATAAGAGACCACCATCCAGGTAAATAGACACCGAGGATACGCCTGCAACCGTTTCCAACCCTCTTTGATCAACAGCATTTACCTGTATAAAAGTATCTTCTGTAATATCCACCTGGTCTTCTGGGGCGAGAATTTTTACCACGGGCTTGCCATTGTCAATGATAAAATTAACACGGTCACCCGGTTGTGGCATATTTCTGTCTTTCAGCCGACCAAAAGCTGCCGCAGATGCAGGGCCATCGTCAAAAAGAGTGGTATCAAGCATCAGGACATCACCTCCCCAAAAATAGGGGGCTGAGCAATCTTGCCAGCCGTAACGATCTTTCGCTCCCGGTTCCTGGATATAGAAATCAATAAATTTTATCTGCTCCGGCTGGCTTACAATTGCTTCAATGCTAACTTTGCCATGCACCTTTTCTCCATCACGCAAAGAAACAATTTTCACCTCCACAGATTCAGCTCCCCCCGTTTTTATTTCGGCAAACGCTGAAGGCACATGAAAACATAAAAAAAGGAAAATCAAAAGACATATGGCTGGTGCCTTTTCGTTCATTTCATTTTCTCCCCATTTGTTATACTA
>JAGHCC010000422.1 GCA_021160685.1 Desulfobulbaceae bacterium
CTTTATGAAAAGGAATTACCTGGTTCCGTCTCTCTATACTAATCATCTAACCCATTGAGGAACAATAGAAGAACAATAGGGGACAGACCACGGCGGTTTTTGCAAATTGAGGCATTACGTGGCTTAAGATTGCTAAATCCAATCTGCTGAAATTCTATCCTCCACAAACTTTATCCTACTACTGTTCTCAATAACTGAATGTGGTCCAAGAAAACATCAAGCGTGGCGGCCTCAAAGGAACAACAACAGGCAGTAATGGACAGACCAGGAGAACAACTAGACGCCCGGTAAAGGCACTTTATCGAAATATCAAGCTGAATCATGTCTTGTGGTTCTTGACCGAAAAAATGGTTGAGCTGAAACAGGCAGCGTAATGCCTTGTCCATCTAGCCGGTAACCATAGCCGTCTCCTTCCGGGGACGGCTTTTTTTAACCAACTTGTATCTCGTAAAGATACAGGTTACAATGAGCCATGATCAAAAGCTTTCGCCATAAAGGTCGGGAAAAATTTTATGCAACCGGCAGTAAGGCTGCTATTCAGGCCAAGCATGCATCAAAATTAAGAAGAATACTTGGTCTACTGGATGCTGCAACAAAAATGGAAGATGTTAATCTGCCGGGATTCAGACTCCATCCATTAACTGGAAAACAAAAAGGTTTTTATTCGGTATGGGTTAATGGCAATTGGCGAGTAATATTTCGCTTTGCAGGCGAAGATGTCGAGCTGGTAGACTATCTTGACTATCATTAAGAGGTGAAATGATGAGTACTATGCATAACCCACCCCATCCCGGGGAGATATTAAAAGAAGATGTCCTGGGAGCAGAAGGTATCAAGGTTACTGAGGCAGCCCGGCAGCTGGGAGTTACCCGTGTTACATTGTCTCGGTTATTGAACGGAAAGACCGGTGTTTCCGTGGACATGGCCCTGCGGCTGGCTCAGTGGCTTGGAACAACTCCTGAAGTCTGGTTGCACATGCAGGATGCCCGTGATCTCTGGCAGGCCAGGCAATCCAAACTCCCTGAGGTAATACCCCTGCAGAGTAGTGAAAGAATGCATTCTGTATCCGCTTGATTTTAATAGAACGTGAAACCGTAGCCGTCTCCTTCGGGGACGGCTTTTTTTTATTGCTCTCTTGGGATAAATGGATTGGTGATGGTTAGATTTTGATCTTCTGGCCATTCTGCAAATCTTCAGTGTACAGAATGGTACACCCGGCCTTGAGTGCTGCGGAAATGATCAATAATATACCTATGTGTTACGCGGAATAAAATCAAGAATATCTGCTATCTCAACTCTCACCTTTTCTCCTGGCTTCTATGGCTTTCCTTAAATTCTCGGGTATCGGCCGCTCTTCAATCACACCGGTATAAGAGCATATCCCTGTCCGGGGTGAATTAACAACCGGAAGAAAGGCTTCGTCCTCGCAATCGTGTTTTGGAAGGCACTTGTCGCAAACCCATCCCCCACCGTCCCAACGATGACAAATACTGCAGACTTGAACCGCAGGGTATTTGCCACACTCTTCGCAGGGAATAACTGGATGAGCATTTCTTGCGAGAAGCTGGATTTTCCCCGTACCTTGCAGACCTTTTTCATAATTTTTTACAAATCGGATCACAAGCTCTGTGGTACTCCCGAAATCATACAGGTAACGAAGCGGACCGCCGATACTGGCAACTTCCTTTATGCTGTTTGACTTGGCCAGTTGTGGTTCCCATTCACCTTTTGGTAAATTACGGGAAAATTTACTTTCGTGGAAACAGCATTCCAGCCAGATATTCCGGAGAAATTTGTCGAGATTCTCAAGGGTGGTATCGGACGATATTAAAAGGTGTAAAAAATAACCCTTGTCGTATTTTGCCTGCACAACAACATGGAAATAACTTTCTGTTGCGTCGTTATTACCATTCGACAAGCTCTTGAGCAGACAACTGCCCAAATGTTTACCTATGCCCCTGGCAGAATACTCAGAGCCGCAGAGCAGGCACTTAGTTTTCGGGATCTCATATTCCATGTTGTTCACACCAACGGCTCACGACAACTGGTGATAGTTTTTGTTTGGTTATCATTGCCCTCTAATGTCCTGCAAATCGCTTCCATGCCTCCGATCAATCGCGAGACAGTGCTGATTTTCGACAGGAGGACACCACTGTCATAATAAAATTTCGGTCAGCTTCTTTGTTGCCATATCCACAAACGATCCGTTTGCATGGGCTAATCATGTCATATTTTTTATGAATACGTGAGCTAATCCCATCAAATTGGTTAAGCCTTGGAGGAGGAAAGGACTCGATGTCACCATCAACCCAAAACGACACGGAATCAAGCTCTACATTATTCAGACTATCGGAGTCTTGTGCCTCGCTTACCTGATTAGTCAGGCCAATTGTATCCATCTCTGACTGCCTGTTGCATTGCCGCAAGTTCCTCATCAGTCAGGAAATCAAAGTGAGCGGACCTTTTTCTGGCAGATAGACTCCCGTTGTTCTGGAGGCAGAACTGAATAAACAAATCAATAAGGCGGTCAGGCATGTCAATGATGTCCTGGATCGCCTTTTTGGTATTGTCATAGTTGACCAGGAAACTGAGCTCCTCTACAAGTTCTTCCTCAATGGTCTTGTTTACAAACTCATACAGCGCTTCTGACTGCACAGTCATATCCATGTATTGATACCAGCACGCAGTCTCATTTTCGACACTCATTTTCCCCGTCTCATCCAGTCGGTAATCTATAAGCTTGCGCAAAGGCCGGGAAAAGGCTTCAAGCGAGGCGTCATAATTAACAGGATTTTTGAGCATGACTGCTGACACCGGGAACATGAGCCCACGTGGTACCATTCCCTGAAGCGAAAGGATGTTGTGTATCAGGAATCGATGAATTCGCCCGTTTCCATCTTCAAACGGATGCAGGAAAACAAAACCGTAGGCGATTGCCGCTGCATGGATGACCGGAGATACATTTCCCTCTTTCATCTGTTTATGAGAATTGATCAGACCATTCATCAGGTTTAGAAGATCATCCGGCTTTGGACAGATAAAATGTATGATTTCATTTTGATAGGAGCCAGCTTGCCCGACATAATTTTGACTGAGGCGATAGTCGCTGTCTTTGAACCTGTGGTCAACGATCCGGTTCTGAAGCTCTATCAGGCGCTCCTTCTCGCAGAAGTCTTCTTTCTCGGCAAGTTCCAGCGAGGTAATGAATTTTTCGGTACGCGTTGCATTGGGCTTTACGTGCTCAATTTCAAAGGACGACTTTGTTTCTTTGTTGTAAAGATAGGTCAGTGCCCGGCGAAGAAGCTCCGGGGGATACGAGGTGACGATATCCTCACATCTTTTTCGCAGATCAGCGGAATCCATTTTTGAGAGCTTCTCTGTTTTCCGGATGATCGGACAAAACTCTTTTGGCCCGAGGAGGTTGTTGACAATACGGTACCGCCGGTTTTTTTCACCATTTACAATGATATAATATTCCTTCGGCTCCAGCGCATCAACATAGTTGCCCGAAGTAATGTCCTCTATGGGCAATTGTTTACCGGTCAGGAATTCATAGAAAAACCAGATTCTTCGAGCATACTTTCCGGTCGGCTTGGATTTAATGTATTCAGTGAACTCCACTTGTTGAGCATGTTCAAAGATGCGCCTTAACAGCCCCAGGTTAACGCCGTCATATTTTAGTGCAAACTCAAGGTGGTCACTAACTTTATCCCCCGGCCAATACCTTACCGGATATATGTCTTCAATTGCTCCATCCTGGACTTTAGACCTGTGGGTTCCGGCAGACGACACAAATGAGGTATGCCAGTGGGGCATGCCCACCAACTCTAAATTTTCCAGCAGATACGCGTAACCTGCCGGACGAAGCTCCAAAACATTTATTTCCATGAGGCATCCCTGTAAAATTCTTAATACTCTGGCAATATAGTTATATTAGGGCTAAAAGCCAACAAAATAATTATATGGTAGCCATTGCCAAGTAAAATAGTTACGGGATCCTCGGGTGATACTGTAACCTGCCACTAACCTGGCAAAACAGTTACTTTGCTGGTAAAATGACTACAAATTGGCACTCATACGGAAAAATCATTACAACCACTATTGATGTAGAAAGCTTTCAGAGATTACTCCCCGTTACTGTTCATTCTTTTATCATCTGTTGCAGAAAAGGGGACGGATCTATTGTGCGGCCGGGCAAGGTCGTCTATTTCAGCGGGTGTGAAGCCCACCCCAGAAGGTAGGCTAGTCACCGGGTAGCAAGTCTTTGGAGGCTCTATGGTAACATAAAGTTTTAAGCGTAAGACAGCGAGCAGATAGGCCGTAAGCCCTAAGGTTGAAGGGATTGAGCCACGAAATTGTCGCGTTGGGAAGGATCACACTGTAATAGAAGTGGAAATCAACACAGTTATCACCGCTAAAGGCAAGGTGATGGCTGCTTCCTCGGGGTCAGAGACCATGGCATGTCTGACATAGTGAATACACGGCAACCCGGGAGGCCCTGTGTCTCTCTTGTAGTGAAGAGAGTATGCCGGACAACTGAAGAGGGAGGAAGGCAAATGTGGCACAGGGAGTCGGATAGCCTCATAGTACCTGTGAAGGCGGGTAATACTAAACGGGACGGCAAAGGGTTTCGGATGAAGCGGGCGACAGCCCGTAAGAAGTTTGTCGCCAAGCTGAAGATCTTTAAGGACTGGCTGAAGAAGGCCAGGATAATGAAGAGCAAAGATCTCTGGAAAACAGCCAAAGCCAAATTGAGAGGCCACTACAACTACTACGGTGTAACTGACAATCTGCCCGGTATCGCGCGGTTTGGAGAAGAAGTGAAGAAGCTGCTGTTTAATGTGATTCCAGCATGGCCACTTCAAGCGTCTGCAAAAACCACTTCAGCCAGCTGGTTATATCCATGCCGTTTTGACCAGCTGCCTCCAGCACACTGTAATACCCCTTCCTGTCCAGGCTGATATGTTTGGAAAAAGAGACCAGCTCCATGAGTGTTGGATAACTCCGGGCAAGCAGGTAATCTGTTACTGCTCTGCCGATCCTGCCGTTGCCGTCATCAAAGGGGTGGATCATGATAAACCAGAGATGGGAAAATTTGTAATATCCCTCTCTATTACCTCGATTCTTTACCTCACATTAGACCTCAATCCCTACAGTCTCACTGCTGTTTTTCGTTGACAGCAGAACGAACCGGCAGAGCCCGTCGATTCATACCACTGCCTCGGTAAAATCTTCTGGTAGTACCATAGTTGAAGCCATAAATCAGAGCCTTGTTGTTGGGCGACCTCCTGGAAGTCCAGACCCAAGGAGCCGTTACCCGAATAAATTCGGTTATCAGGTCGACGGTGAATTTATCCTCCTCACTTTTTGTTTCCTTACTGTCGCCGTATAGTGTTGCCAGTTCTTCCGGAGACGGCATCCGCCAATCATTATGGCCCCCTGCAGAATAATTCTTGCAATAGGCCAGTGCCTCACTCCAGGTCAGGTTGGCCCCATTATCCTGGGCGGCCCAGATAAGGCCGGTTTTCTGGTCCTTAACCGTGCCATTTTGCATGACCTCAAATCGTTCTTCTTGAGCTCTTGCTGATTCGATTTGAATGCTAGAGAGAATCAGGCAACAGCCAATCAGGAGGACAATCCATACAGATCTTTTTTGTTTTTTTTGCATTTTTTCTCCACACCAGGGGATGAACGATTTTAAGCCGGAGGGTAAGTCCGCTTCGACTTCGCCAAGGTCTCTTGTATTATATCATCCTGTCGGAGCAACACAAGATTCAAATTGAACTATCGTGAATGTGAACGGGGCCGGACCAAGCCAAAAGTCTGCCCCACAAAGAAAAGGCCGGAATTGCTTTTAACAAGCTGTTCCGACCTTTCCGGCTGTGATCCCAGTATCTTTAGCCTCTATTCTGCAGTTCCTGTCTAGCGGTCGGTCATTCCATAACCTCGTTCCCCGTGCAGGGAGAAGTCCATGCCGGCCAGCTCTCTTTCTTCGTCCAGGCGGAAGCCCACTGTTTTCTCGACAATATAACAGATGACAATTGTAGCAACAGCAGCCAGAGCAATGGTAACGCCCATGCCGAGGAGTTGAATCTGAAGCTGGTCCATGCAGGTCCAGGTTCCGGAAGAAGAAGCTGCTGTGGCATCCGTCATCCAGCTTTTCCGGATAAAAAAGACGAGAAGGACAACCCCAAGTCCGCTGCCCACGCCATGAATACCGAAACAGTCAAGGCTGTCGTCGTAGCCGAGTTTTGACTTGGCGATGAGGGCGAAATAGCAGGCGATGGAGGAAAGTGCCCCGAGAATGATGGCGCCTAACGGCTGCACAACCCCGGCGGCCGGAGTGATGACGACAAGCCCGGCCAGAATGCCGGAAGCAAAGCCAAGGGCGGTTGCTTTACGATGAAAAAAAGCCTCGATCAGCATCCAGGTCAGCGCACCGCTGGAAGCGGAAACCTGAGTCATGGTCAGAGCCCGGGCCGTATCCAGGCCGCTTTGCAGGGTGGAGCCGGCGTTGAAGCCGAACCAGCCGACCCAGAGGAGACCGGCTCCCATCATGGTCATGACGAGATTATTCGGCTGCATCAGTCTTTTCGGATAGCCGCGGCGGGCTCCGAGAAAAATGGCAACGATCAAGGCGCTGGTTCCGGCCGAGACATGGATGACAAGACCGCCCGCCAGATCAATGACACCGGCGGCGCCAATATTGAAAAGCCAGCCGTCGGGAGCCCAGATCCAGTGGCACAGCGGGCAGTAGACCGCTAAAAACCAGAGGACGATAAAGAGGCAATAGCCCTTGAAAAAAACGCGCTCAGCCAGGGCGCCGCTGATCAGAGCCGGGGTGATAATGGCAAATTTGCCTTGGAACATGGCCAGAACGTATTCCGGCACCCCGTCCTTAATCGCGTCGTCAATGCCCTGTAGAAGGAAATAATCTGAATTCCAGCCCACGAAACCGCCCATGATCCCTTGGCCGAATGTCAGGGAATAGCCGCAGACCACCCAGAGTACACCAATAATGGCCATGGAGACATAACTGTGCATCATGGTCCCCAGAACGTTTTTTGACCGAACCAGGCCACCGTAAAACATGGCCAGACCAGGGATCATCAGCAGCACCAGGGCTGTCGAGGTCAGCATCCAGGCCGTAGCGCCCGGGTCAATGGGGCAACTCTCGGCTCCGGAAACAATGTGTGGCAAGAGCAGGGCAAAGCCCAACATTGCCAGGGAAACTCCTCCGGTTTTCATGATTTCTCCTAAAATAAATTTTTTTTGATAAAAGGCGTTTTCTTTTCGTAGTGCTTATCCAGCAGTTATGGGTACTGCGGGGAATTTCAGTTATATTCAGCAAATAGCGTGCCGTTTTGTAAAATTGTTTGTTATTCTTGATTATGCTGTGTTTGGAGGGGGGAAGCGGGCAATTGTGAAGGGAAATTTGGTGAGGTTGGTGTTACGATTTTGTAATATTTAGGGTGTTGTCTTGCGAAAATGTAACATGGGGGCGTTCTCGTGTTTTACACATGACTTTCATGTTGCACTATTGCGGTCTGTCATATAGGCTTTATTAAAGGATTTCTACCCTTGAAGGACGTAAACACAAAGTTATTAAATTTATAGCCGTGATTTTTAACGAAGCCATCAATGATTAATTCCCCGCCAACATCCGAAACTGTTTCTGAAGAAAAAACCATTGCCGCCATTGCCACGCCGCCCGGTGCAGGAGGGATTGGTATTATCCGCATGAGCGGTTCACTCTCCCTGTCTGTCCTGAAGGATCTTTTCAAACCACGCCGTCAGTTGTCCGGGTTTGTCAGTCATCACATGTATTATGGCTGGGTTGTGAACCCGCATACTCGAGTTCCCGTTGATGAGGTGCTTGCTGTTTATATGAAAGCTCCATCCACCTATACCAGGGAGGATGTTGTTGAGATTCACTGCCACGGAAGTTATCTGGTTTTACAGGAAATATTGACCCTTCTTCTGGAGAAGGGCGTCCAGCTGGCCGAACCCGGAGAGTTTACCAAACGGGCCTTCCTGAATGGCCGTATTGACCTGACCCAGGCGGAAGCGGTGAGTGAACTGCTCCAGGCACGGACAACGGAAGGCGCTCATCTGGCCATGGCTCATCTCCAGGGCCGGTTGGCCAGCGCGATTGGCCGTATCCGTGACAATCTTCTTAACTTGCGGGCCATTATTGAGGTTGCCATTGATTTTCCGGAAGAGGATGTGGACATCATGCAGCCGCAAGAAATGGAGAAAAGGGTTGAGGATGAAATGATCGCCCCTCTCCGGCAATTAATTGCCACGTCGGACCAGGGTAAAATTTATCGGGAGGGGATTTCCGTTGTGATTCTGGGCCGTCCCAATGTGGGCAAATCAAGTCTTTTGAATGCTCTTCTCAAGGAAGAGCGGGCCATTGTCACGTCCCTGCCCGGCACGACAAGAGATACCATTGAGGAGTATCTTGATATTAAAGGTGTGCCTGTCCGCATTATTGATACTGCCGGCATCAGGGAGGGGGCGGAAAATATCGAGGAGATCGGCATTGAGCGGGCCAGGCGGAAACTTGAGGGTGCCGATCTTGTTCTTTTGCTCGTGGACGGTTCGGCGCCGGTTGACGAGGAAGACCGGAAGCTCCTTGACGCTGTCGACAACAAGAGTGTTCTGCTTGTCGTCAATAAAATTGATCTTGTCGAAGATTTTGATGTGCGGAATTACAACAGAACCTTTCCCGGCCTGCCCGTCGTCCCCATCTCAGCAAAGACCTATGAGGGTTTGCCTGGACTTGAACAGGGAATTTTTGATATTGTGACGAGAGGGTCCGGCTGGGATCCTGGCCATCGCTGCGTACCCAATGTCCGGCAGCGTGCCGCGTTGGTCCGGACCCTGGAAGCAATAGATCAAATGAGGCAGGGACTTGATGCCGGTCTGCCTCCGGATCTTCTCGCCATTGATCTGCAGGATGGGCTGGATCATCTGGGTGAGATTGTCGGCGAAACAACGACCGAGGATATTCTGGCTGAAATTTTTGCACAATTTTGTATAGGGAAATAGAAATGAGTTCCGTCAAGAAAAAGGGACCGAACCTGGCTCAGCAAATTAGTTTTCTACAAAAGCTTCTTTTTTTTGAAGATTTTGACCAGCATGAGATCAAGCAGTTTCTCGCGCTCAGCCGTTGGCTCAGGGTGCCGGTGGACACCCACATTATAAAAGAAAGCAGCATTGAAAAGGTTTTTTATATTCTGGTGAAGGGCTCTGTTGCCGTGGTTAAAACGTTGGAGAATGGCAGTCATTCACGTTTGACCACTTTAGCAGCCGGGGACTGCTTTGGGGAGATGGCCCTGGTTTCAGAGACAAGGCGAACCGCCGGAGTTGTCACCCTGGAAAAATCTTATATTTTGATGGTGGAACCCGACATCATCAATAAAGCTTCTGTTTTTCTACAGCTTAAATTTTACCGTCGGTTCTGCGAGATCCTGGTGGGACGCCTGGTCAATGCAAATAAACGGCTGGCAAAGGCGGATTCCGGAAAGGATATAAAAGATCAGAAAAAAAGCCCGGAAAGCCAGGCTGAAAAGAAGCGCCGCATCCCTGATGGGGAACCGGCCAGTTCACTTTCCGGGAAAGGCGGGACGATTCAGAAGCAAGTGGCAGAGGAAGATGATTATGATCCTGCCGAATTGCCGTCAATGCCCAAAAAAAAGCCACTGGGACGGATGAAACTGAGGCGTCTGGTCCAGGAGGATGGTCTGAAGTTGCCGGTAAACCCCGCAGTGGCAGCTCAGCTTTCTCCGTTTCTTTTGGGGCATTGCGAAGATACTCGAAGGTTTTCTGAGCTTATTTCCCTTGATCCGGTTATCACCGCCAAGGTTTTGCAGATGGCAAATTCCTCGTTTTATCGGCGCACAACGCCGGTCATGTCGGTTCCCCATGCTCTGATTACGGTGGGGATTAATCATATTCAGGAATTGCTCGCCGAGGAAACGTTTAAAATTTTTGTTAAAAATCAATTCGGCGGGTTTACCTCCCTGGCAAAGTCATTCTGGACGCATTCCGTGGTCGTGGCCCGCATCGCTGAATTGCTCAAGGATATCATGCGGGTCAACACAACCATGGATGTTTATGTGGCCGGTCTGCTTCATGATATCGGTATTCTGGCTCTGGATCCTTTGAAACCGGGGTTTTACCCCCAGCTTCTGCGGCAGGATTTTCCCGATGATCTCAGTGAAGCTGAGAAGGAATATATCGGCATTGATCATGGTCAGGCTGGCAGCTTGCTCGGCGAGAAACTGGGGTTGCCGTTACCTTATCGTGATGTCATGAAATATCATCACTTTCCGGAAAAAATGCGCGATCATGGTCTGTTGACCGGGCTGGTTCACCTGGCCGATCTTTTTGCAGAGGAGAAGGGCTGTTGTTTCGGCGGAAAAAAATGTGAAGAGGTGAATCTGCACTCTTCTTATGCCTGGGTACTGATTCAGGATCAGCATGCACCGTTTAGAGATGTGAATATTTCAGATTTTATCAGCTCGTTCCGGACGGAGCTGGACAGGGAGTGGCCGGAAATCGTCGAGGATATCTCCTGGTAGGCAGAGTTTTTTCGTAATTTTTTTGGTTCAAGAGAGTTGCAGGGGGACTGCGATGAAGAAAAAAATGATTCTTTCCAGGCAGGAGATCCAGGCCAGGGTCAGGGAACTGGGCAGGACCATTAGCCAGGATTATCAAGGCGGAAAATTGGTCATGATTGGCGTTTTGAACGGCGCTTTTATTTTTATGGCGGATTTGGCCCGTGCTGTTGATCTGCAACTTGAGGTTGATTTTATCCGGGTGGCAAGCTATGGTCAGTCCGACTCGTCGTCGGGGAAGATCAGTCTGAGCAAGGATGTTGAAATGGATCTGGCCGGTAAGGATGTCCTTCTTGTTGAAGATATTATCGACACAGGACGAACTCTTGCCTATCTGAAGGATTATTTCAGCCGCCATCGGCCTGCGTCGGTGAAAATTTGTGCTCTGATTGACAAGAAGGAACGGCGCGAGGTTGAGATTGAGGCTGATTATGTCGGTTTTGACGTGGCCGAAGGTTTTCTGGTCGGTTACGGGCTGGATTTTGCCGAACAGTACCGGCAGTTTCCGGATGTCTATCATCTGGAAAATCCTGAGAGTTAAGGATAAGAGAGTTCATGAGTTTAAATCTGCAGGAAAAAGATAAAAAAAATCTCTGGCACCCCTACACCCAGATGAAGGATTACAGTCAGCGTGATCTGCTGATTGTAGATCGCGCCGAGGGGATTTATCTCTTTGATGAAAACGGCAGGCGTTATTTTGACACCATTTCTTCCTGGTGGTGTATCCTTCATGGCCACAATCATCCCACCATGAAAGAGTATGTCCGGCGCCAGCTTGATAAACTGGATCATATAATTTTGGCCGGCATCAGTCATGAATCGGTCATCCTGCTGGCTGAAAAATTGGTTGAGATCACCCCTGAACCCCTGGCCAAGGTTTTTTTCTCCGATAACGGCTCAACTACCTGCGAGATAGCTCTGAAAATGAGTTTGCAGTTCTGGCGGCACAGCGGCCAGCCGCAACGAAACCGTTTTGTCTCCGTGCTGGGCGGCTACCACGGCGATACCATCGGCGCCATGAGTCTGGGTGGGGTGCCGGAGTTTCATGAAGAGTTTAAGGATCTGCTTTTTGAATCGTTTTCCATCCCTTCACCCCACTGTTACCGCTGCCCCATGGGGAAAGAGCAGGACAGCTGTGAGCTTGAATGTCTGCAGCCCCTTGAGGATCTCCTTGACAGAGAAGGACAGCGCATTGCCGCCATGATCCTTGAACCCCTCATCC
>JAGHCC010000194.1 GCA_021160685.1 Desulfobulbaceae bacterium
CAGCTCCGGCGCAGGCCACGGGATTGCCGCCAAAAGTCGAGGCATGATCTCCGGGCGCAAAAGATGCGGCAACCTTTTCGCTGGTCAGCATGGCGCCGATGGGCAGGCCATTACCCAGGGCCTTGGCCAAGGTCAGAATATCAGGCGTCACTCCAAACTGTTCATAGGCAAAGAGGGTCCCGGTTCTGCCCAGGCCGACCTGGATCTCGTCAAAGATAAGCAGCAGGTCATGCTGATCACACAGCTGTGTGATTTTTTGCAGATAGTCCTTTTTAAGGGGTCGGACCCCGCCTTCTCCCTGGATGGGTTCGCAGAGGATAGCGCAGGTTTTTTTTGAAATCATGGCCGCAAGCTGCTCTAGTTCGCCAAAAGGAGCATGAACAAAACCCTGGGGCAGGGGTTCAAAGCCCTGATGAAACTTAAGCTGGCCCGTAGCCGCCACCGTGGCCAGGGTGCGGCCGTGAAAAGAGCCTTCCAGGGAAATGATTTCATAGCGGTCTTTACCGCCATATTTTCTGGCCAGCTTGAAAGCAGCCTCATTGGCCTCGGCACCGCTGTTGGCCATGAAAATCCGGTCGGCAAATGAATTGTCAATTAAGAGTTCGGCGAGCTCTGTCTGGGGAATGGTGTGAAAGAGATTCGAGACATGAACCAGCCGGGCCGCCTGGTCACAAATGGCTTTGGTCACAGGCTCATAACAATGCCCCAGACTGCAAACCGCGATACCGGCCAGAAAATCGAGATACTCCTTCCCCTCCTCGTCTTTCAGGCGGCAGCCCGAGCCTTCAACCATGACCACCGGGAAGCGGCCATAGGTGTTGACAAAGAGCCTGCTGCTTTTCTCCATCCAGTCTTTCATGCCACAATCTCCGTTCCCACGCCGTCACGGGTGAAAATTTCCAGCAGCACGGCATGGAGCTTTCGGCCATCAATGATATGAGCCTTGCCCACCCCGGCGCCAATGGCATCCTGACAGCATTTTATTTTGGGAATCATGCCGCCGGCCGCCGTGCCCGAAGTAATAAGTTCGTCCGCCTCGCTGGAACTCATTGACATGATCAGTTTACCGTCCGGATCAAGCACCCCTTCAACATCGGTGAGAAGCACCAGTTTTTCCGCCTCCAGGCAGGAAGCAATAGCCCCGGCCACCAGATCGGCATTGATATTATATGCCCTGCCGTCTTCACCTACGCCTACCGGGGCGATGACCGGAATAAAATCTTTCCTTCCCAGGGCATGCAAAACATCCGGATTGATATGGGTAACCGATCCAACCCGGCCGAGGTCAATGAGCTCGGGCGGCGCGTCTTTTTCTTGACTCTTCAGGATAGTCATTTTTTTTGCCTGAATCAGGTCGCCGTCCCGTCCGGAGAAGCCGACGGCCTTGCCACCATTAAAATTGATGAGGCCGACAATTTCTTTATTCACCTTGCCGACAAGGACCATCTCCACCACATCCATGGTTTCGCCATCCGTCACCCGCATTCCCTGAATATAATCAGACTGGATATTCATTTTTTTCAGGAACTGATTAATCTGCGGACCGCCGCCATGAACCACTACCGGATGGATGCCCACATATTTCATGAGAATGATATCAAGCGCAAAGTTTTTTTTCAGTTCCTCATCCACCATGGCATGGCCGCCATACTTGATGACAACGGTTTTGTTGTAAAATTCTTTAATATAGGGCAGAGATTCAATCAGTATGTGTGCTGTGTCGATGCCTTTTTTCATGAGTATTGTAAGTGTGTTGAAATTGGTAACTTATTCAGGTGGGGCCACCAAATTGGCTTAACCACAGTTCTGTAACTGGTCAGGGGTGCTCCTGAACAGTTACTGAAATTGTTTGAAACCCGGACGATGACCATCCGTCGCCGGAAAAGATGCTTATATTACTAGTACTCCCCGGAGTTGTAAAGAAATGGGAGAGAAAAAGCCTCCTTAAAAAAGATATCTTTTCGCTTCTCTTTACTTTATTTCGCGCTGCCGGTATGTTTTGTAAAATGTTATTGAGGGTATAATGCGCACCGGAGTTGGACAATACCCTGTTTTGCAGGGTGCTGGCGTGCGCGCCGAAAATTGGAAAATTCGTTAAATATTCCGGCAATAATTTCTTTATGTTACCTGGCCAACCAGGGTCAATATTTAAACAGGTTGAAATCGTCTATGAAAAATCAATTCCTTTCCCGCTTGCCGGCTTTTATTTTTCTTTTCTCATTTTTGCTCACTATCCTGTTTCATGTTGATTTCGTTCAGGCTGCCGATGGCGGGGAGAACACGCCAATTAACATTGAAGCCGACAAAATGCTGTCACACCAGAAAGAAAATGCTATAATTTTTATAGGTAATGTGAAGGCCGTTCAAGGGGAAATTGTTTTGTATGCCGACAAGATGACAGTGTACCATGAAAAGGACGGCCAAAAGACGGATCGGCAAGAGTCGGGTTCGGGAAAATTTAAGAAAATATTTGCCACCGGAAATGTCAAGTTGACCAAAGAAGATTGGGTGGCCACAGGGAATCAGGTCGAATTTTTTACCGAGGAAAAAAAAGTGTTGCTCACCGGAGATGCCAAGGTCTGGCAGGGGAACAACATTATTACCGGTGAAAGTGTCCTGCTGGATTTAAAAGAAAATACAACCGTTATAGAGCCGGGCAAGAAAAGTGGTGAAAGGGTCAAGGCCTTTTTCTATCCAAATTGAAAGGTTACTATTCTGGTAGATAGGCTATAGGCATTTAGGCTGTAGGAGAAAATCATGCGTGACCATACAAAAATCAGAGCGTTTGAATTGGCAGACAAACCTGAGATCAATGCGTAGATAACGTAACAGCGAAACCTAATAGTCTTTAGCCTACAGCCTAATCTACCTGAACTGTTACGAAATAAACATTTTTGATTTTTCACCTGTTTTATGCGATGATAAAGGCCTTGCATGTCTGTTTTAGAAACGGAAAAGATTGTTAAACAGTATAATAAGCGGCGGGTTGTTGACGGCATCAACCTGAAGGTCGAATCCGGATCTATTATCGGTATGCTCGGACCTAATGGGGCCGGCAAGACCACTTCCTTTTATGTTATTGCCGGTTTTATCCGTCCTGATTCAGGCAGGGTTCTGCTTGATGGCGAGGATATTACCCAACTGCCCATTCATAAAAGAGCCCTGAAGGGGATTTCCTACCTGGCCCAGGAACCGTCGGTGTTCAAGCAGCTCACCGTCGAGGAAAATGTCAGGATTATTCTGGAACCTCTGGGGTTGTCCAGAAAGGCTATCAAGGAGCGTATTGAATATTTAATGGCTGAACTCAAGATTGAGTATCTGGCCAAGAATCTGGGTCATGCCCTTTCCGGTGGAGAACGAAGAAGGGTGGAAATCATGCGTGCCATGGCAACGAATCCACGTTTTATTTTGCTTGATGAACCGTTTGCCGGAATTGACCCACTTGCGGTTGCGGATTTGCAAGTTATTATCAAGGAATTGAAAAGCAAAGGTTTAGGGGTTCTTATTTCGGACCATAATGTCCGGGAGACTCTGGCGGTTTGCGATTTTGCCTATATTGTCAACAATGGGCAGATTTTAATAAGCGGAGAGGCAAGCGAAATCATTAACAACGATTTGGCCAGGAAAATGTATCTTGGTCGGGATTTTAGTCTTTGAATGCCCCCTCCCCTCACTTTTGCTTCATACGGCCCCCCGGAATTTATCTGTAAATATTCGGGTAGCACCTCATCTTCGCCCATTCGGGCCGGCTCGATTAGCATTAGTACGCTTCGCTGCCCCGAATGAACGAATATGAGGCACTACCCAAATATTTTATAGTCCCAGGTTACTGCGACTTTGTTCGTATAAACCGAACATTTACATTTGTCTGAAGACATTTTCAGGGAAATTATTCAGTTAACACAATATTAAATGAAACTTTGGCGCATCGGCCTTCAGTTTCAAAAATTGGTCATTAAGGTGTAGATGTAAATGCTTGAAATCAGGCAACAGCTTAAACTGGTTCAGCAACTGGTCATGACACCCCAGTTGCAGCAGGCCATCAAGCTTCTTCAGCTTTCCAGACTGGAGTTGGCGGAATCTATTCAACAGGAAATTGAACAGAATCCTCTCCTCGAAGAGGAAGTCTCTCCCCCGGAATCAGCTGCCGGCACCGATCAGGAGTCGGCTCAAAAGACGGAAACGGCTGAGACAAAGGAAAAAACCAGTGAAGTCGACATTAGCGATACCACGTTGTCTGAAATTAACTGGGAGGATTATGCCAATGAATATGAAGCCGTTCCTCAGTACAGGGCAAAAGACTTTTCAGAACTTCCGTCCCGTTTTGATCTCCTGACCCAGAAACCGAATCTGCAAAGTCATTTGACATGGCAGTTAAGTCTGTCCGAAGTCACGGAGGAGGAGCTGGATGTCGGCCTTTTCATTATCGGCAACCTGAACATGAATGGTTTTCTTGATGTGAGCCTGGAGGAGATTGCCCATGCAACGAACTGCGGGGAAGCCGTTGCTCAAAAAATGATCGAAAAAATTCAGCAGATGGATCCTGCCGGGGTAGGAGGAAGAAATGTTAAGGAGTCTCTCCTTCTTCAGCTGGAGAGGTTGAATCTTGGCAACTCTTTGCCAAGTGATATTGTTAGCAATCATCTGCACTTACTGGAAACAAAAAATTACGCTGCAATTGGGCGCGCTATCCGTCATTCCATGGCTGATGTGCTTGCCGCCGTTAAAATCATCGTAGGCCTTGATCCACATCCCGGCCGATTTTATTCTGATGAAGAGCCACAATATATAATTCCGGATGTCTATGTCCAGAAAGTGAGTGGTGAATATATTATTCTCCTTAACGATGAGGGCCTGCCTCGTTTAAGGATCAGTAATTATTATAAGGAAATTCTTAAAAATAAGAAGTCAACACCGGCGGAAACCAGAGAGTATATACAGGACAAACTGAAATCAGCGGCATGGTTGATTAAATGTATTCACCAGCGCCAGCGGACAATTTATAAAGTCGTTGAAAGCATCCTGACTTTTCAGAAAGAGTTTTTTGAGCGGGGTGTGGCTTTTCTTAAACCACTGGTTTTGCGGGATGTGGCGGATGATATTTCCATGCACGAGTCAACGGTCAGCCGGGTGACCACCAATAAATATGTTCATACTCCCCAGGGAATTTTTGAATTAAAATACTTTTTTACTTCATCAATTCAAAGAGAAGGTGGTGAAGCCCTTTCATCTGAAAGTATTAAAGAGAGAATCCGTCTCATCACCCAGGCTGAAGATCATGACAAACCATTAAGCGATAAGGCCATATCTGAAATTTTTGCCAGGGAACATATTAAAGTCGCCCGCCGTACCGTGGCCAAATATCGGGAGCAGATTGGCATATTACCCTCCAAATACCGCAAGCGGCCCAAGATGAGTATCTAACGGCAGGAAAAGGGAGTCAAATATTTACAGGCCGAATTTTTCGAAACTTTTTCACGATTGCCGAACATTTACTGAACAGGAAGGAATTTAACTTTTGATCCACCAGATTAGCGCAGACCGGATTATACCATCTCTGGAGGCCGGAACAAAACAAGAGGTTCTCCTTGAGCTTGCGACATTGTGCCAGCGAAGCCTGCCGGAAATCGAGATTGATACGCTTTTTTCCGTCCTGTGGGAAAGGGAAAAGCTTGGCTCAACCGGTGTTGGTGACGGAGTCGCCCTGCCCCACGGCAAGATCGGCGGAATTGATCGTATTGAGATCTGTTTTGGCAGGTCTGGCAAAGGGATCGCTTTTGACTCGGTCGACAATAAATCGGCCCATCTTTTTTTTCTTCTTCTGGCCCCCACACAGTCCGCCAGCCCCTACCTGCG
>JAGHCC010000080.1 GCA_021160685.1 Desulfobulbaceae bacterium
CGGAAATCCGGTCTGGTGAAAAGGCTTTGGTAAATAATCGGCTTGATAATAAATTATTACCAAAACCACCGAAATGTAAATTTTGGATAACAGCAAAACGGTGCTAGCCGAATATTTACAGGCTTTGGCAGTCAGAGTTGCCTTAGAGGCGTCTTTTAGACCGATTTGTTTTCGTTTCCGCTTGCCGGAAGTCCCTTTCTGTGCTAATTTTTTATGTTGATCAGGTTAATGTTACCTGTTCGTCTGTTTGTAAGAAATCCGTTTGTAGACCATGAAATAAACCGTTTTTGTTAAAAACGTGAAAAAAGAGGTGTCCTTTTGAAAAAGAAGATACTTGTTGCGAACCGCGGTGAAATAGCCCTGCGGATCATTCGTGCCATCCAGGAGCTTGGGCATATTGCCGTGGCAATTTATGAAACGCCGGATAGCGCGGCTCTGCATATCCGCGTCGCGAATGAGGCTGTCTGGATAGGTGATGGGCCGCGATCCGATTATCTTAATATTGATACAGTGATTAAGGCGGCAAAAGACCATGATGCCGACGCCATTCATCCCGGCTATGGCTTTCTGGCTGAAAATCCTGATTTTGCCAAGGCCTGTGAGGAGAACGGAATCATTTTCATCGGTCCGTCCAGCGAGGTGATCCATAATCTGGGTAATAAGGTGATTGCCCGGCAGATCATGAAGGAAGCCGGTATCCCCATGGTGCCTGGAACGCAGAATCTTTCCGCCGGCGATGCCGGTTTGCAGGAGGCCATGGACTTTGCCGCTAAATATAAATATCCCATCATGCTTAAGGCTACCACGGGCGGCGGCGGCCGGGGTATTCGTCTGGTTGAAAACGACGAACAGCTCAAGGTCGAGTATCCGGTGGCCCGGGCCGAGGCTAAAGCTGCCTTTAATGATGAAAATGTCTATCTTGAAAAGGTCGTTGTGAAGCCCAAACATGTGGAAGTGCAGGTCATGGCCGACCGGTTCGGTACCACGGTTCATCTGGGCACCCGTGATTGCTCCATCCAGCGCAGGAACCAGAAATTGGTGGAGATTGCCCCCTCCCTGATCCCGGATCAGGATCTTCTCGACCGGATCTGTGAAACAGCGGTGAAGGCAACTAAGGCATCCAATTATTTTAATGCCGGTACCGTGGAGTTTCTTATTGACCATGACATGAATTTTTATTTCATGGAGATCAATACCAGGGTTCAAGTGGAGCACACAGTGTCTGAAATGGTGACCGGCATCGACATTGTCCGCACCCAGATCAAGCTGGCCCTCGGAAAAAAACTGGCCTTTGCCCAGGAAGATGTCCAGATGCGCGGCCATGCCATTGAGATGCGCATCAATGCAGAAGATCCGCAGAATGATTTTATGCCGGAAGGCGGCAAAACGGTTTCCGTTTATCGCTCACCGGGCGGTTACGGTGTGCGCTTGGATGGTTTTGTCTATCAGGGTTTTACTATTCCGGATGCGTATGACTCTCTGCTGGTCAAGCTCACCGTTTTTGGCTTTTCGTGGAATGAGACCGTGGATCGCCTCCGCCGCTGTCTGAAAAATTATGTCATCACCGGGCCAAAGACCACGATTCCCTTTTATCTGAATCTGGTCAATGATCCGGATTTCCAGAAAGGTGATTTTGACACCTCCTATCTTGATACCCATCAACATCTCTTTGATTACACGGTGGATGTCTCCGAGGTGAACAAGCTGGCCCGGTTGATTGCCGAAATTCATCATAAAAAAGAAAATAAATACGCTGCATGATGCGGGTAAGGTTTTTTACGTTTTAGTCCGGGAGAATGTCTTTCAGGTTTGTCGGATTATATTGTTTTTAATAGGTTACAGGCGAAGTGCAGGGAGCGGACAACGAGTCTGCTGGATATTCGAAGGGAGAAAGGTTCAGAGTAGTTTACCCTTTGCCCCTTTGCCCCTTTGCACCCTAGTGCCTTCAGCAAAAAGGAGTCACCATGGACCGAATCGTTCAAGGTATGAGTATAAGTGAAGTACTGAAAAATCTGCGGAGCATTGATGGTGATGGCTATGTCATCACCAACACGGCCCGCGATTTATCCCAGTCCGACTTTAAAAATAGAATCTTACTGCACACGGATCTGCTGGTCGCCGAAGCCAGGGAAAAGGCCGGGTATTTTTCCTTGGAAATTACCGGCGGTGCCTCAGTGCATGTGGATATTCTCCGTAAACAGGTTGATCCGTTTTTAAAGCTTGAACTGATGCGCCAGAAGATGCCGAATACTATGTTTCAGACCCTGTGTCGGGGCGTGAATCTTTTTGGTTACCGGCCCTATCCGCAGAATGTCATCCGTTTTACGGTGAAAGAATTTGCCAAGTATGTCGATGTCTGGCGGGTTTTTGATTTTATGAATCATATTCCCAATATGCAGTCCGTTTTCGAGGAAGTGCAGTTGGCGGGCAAGATTCTTGAGCCCTGTATCTGTTTTTCCACCGGTCCGGAGCATACGGACGACTATTATGTGAAAAAAGTTGGTGAACTGCTTGAGGTCACTGGTGATGAGATCCTGCTGTGTATTAAAAATCATGGCGGCCTGGGAACACCCAAGCGAATTGGTAATCTGGTTGCGGCAATTAAAGACAAGTATCCTGATATGGTGATTCATTATCATGGCCATAATACCGATGGCAATGATATCGGCCGTATCACTGCTGCAGTTTTGAACGGCGCCACCATTGTCGATGCCGCCGATCATGCCTTTACCGGTTATTTCGGTCCACCGCCGCTGCTCAGCGTTATCCAGACCCTGGAAGAGTATGGCAAGACTGCCGTGGGAGTTGATGCGGACGCAGTCATTGAAACATCTGAGATCCTGCGGGATGAGCGGCAGCACTATGAGTTGTTTGAATCCCAGTTTAAAGGATTCCTGCCCACCGTGCAGATCCACAAACTTCCCGGCGGTGCCATGGGCAGCAGCTTTGAACAGGCGGTCAAGGGCGGTTTTCTTGATCGGATGCCGGAAATTCTTCATGATGAGCTTCCCAAAGTACAGAAGGAGCTAGGTAATTACTGGAGCGTGACGCCTGGTTCCCAGATCCTCTGGACCACTGCGGTCAGCAATGTCCTGGAGGGTGATCGTTACAGCAACTGTTCCGGAGACCTGAAGAATCTTCTTCTTGGTAAATATGGACCATTTCCCTTTTATCAGCCTGCCGACTGGATTTATGAAAAGGCCTTTGGCCCTGGCTGGCGCAAAACCCTTGAGGAAGAGGGCGGCATTGAAGAAATTGAGGACATGGATATCGACAAGGAGCGCGAGATTCTGGAGGAGCGTCTTGGTTACAAGCCCACGGAACAGCAGCTGGTCACCTATCTCCAGCATCCCAATGATGCGGTTGATTTTTTCAAGTTTGAAGAGAAATTCGGCCAGTCCTATGTTCTGCCGCCCAGCATTTTTCTTAAACGGGGTGGCTTTACCCTTGGCGAAACCATTGAATTTACTGATTGCAATGGCAAGGAGCATCTCATTCAGGTCGGTCCCCAACAGAAAAATGAAGACGGCAACACCAATGTTTACCTGAATGTCGATCATTTTCAGCGGGTTTATGTCATGGAGGCCGAGCAGGCAGCTGGAGGAGCAGCCAAGCAGGTCGAGATGAGTAAAGAGGAGATTGTTGAGCTGGCCACCATCGGTGATATGCGGGCGCCTTTTTCTGCCAATGTCTGTGAGGTTGTGGTGGAACCCGGTCAGAAGGTTGAGGCAGGAGACCGTCTGATCATGCTTGAGGCCATGAAGATGCAGACTCCGGTGGTCACTGAAGTGGCCGGTGAGGTTGAGAAGATTTCCGTGAAGGTTGGCGACGCAGTAAAACCTGGAGACAAATTGGTGAAACTGGTTATTGCCGAGTAGAATTCTGTTTGTCAGGTCACAAAAAAAGCTCCGTGGTTAATGAACCACGGAGCTTTTTTTTGTGCACTGCAATCAATCAAAGAATCAAGACTATTCAGGTAGGGCAGCAAATTTGCCCAACTACCGTTCTGTAACTGTTCAAGAGCGCTCCATATCGAAGTCTACGCTTATCTGGTTCATTCGGAGTCTCGTTCCTCGCTTACCTGGGACTTCGAACGGTAAGCGCAGAGTCCGCACTTGTGCTATTCGATAAGGCCAGGTAAGCGTAGACCCCGAAATGGGACAAGATGGGGTGCTCCTGAATAGTTACAAAGAATCAAGACTATTCCGGAGGTCAGTTCATGGTTGGTTGAATCCTACAGCTTGGAAGGCCCAACCTATTTGTACTCAATGACCTCATCGCCAATGGTGATCACTGAATTCTCCGAGCCATGGATGTTGACATGATTGTCTGAATTGTTCGGGTCAACCTGCCAGTTACCATCAACAATAAATTGATATTCGTAACGGCCCGGTTTCAATTTAAGTTTCTTTTTGCAGACGCCGTTTTTATATTTCCGCATGGAATACTGGGTTGGATCCCAATCGTTGAAATCCCCTGTCAGAAAGACGGACTCGGATTCAGGCACGGTATGGGTGAATTCTGTTGAAATAATAACTTTTCTTTTTTTCTTGCTGCCTGCCTTTACCATTTTTTTCTTTGCTCCTGTTTTGCACGCCATTTTTCCTTCCTCCTGGAATGTCTGATCTTACGGTCCGCTCAGCCTTTAGCCTTCAGCGTAACTGGCGAACTTTACACTTGATTCGTTATTAACTCTTACAATATTAGGGTCTAACCAAATTGGCAGCACCCCGATGAAAGTTATATATTGCGTATCCTGAGGAGGCTTGTCAATCATTTTTTTTGATCTTATTTCCAGGACTGACGTCGTGTTGTGAAAATCAGCATGATAATGACACCGCACAGCATCAGAGAGACAAGGAAAGAGCAGGGAGCTATTCCATTTCCCACCAGGTCAACAGGCCGAGATCAAACATGTTGGTTAATCCCTTCTTGTATGGATAGCAACGAATGGAGAAGCCGATTTTGCCGCTGGAAAGACACAGCATTGATCCTTGGAAAGTGTATTTTTTTCCTTTGTTTTCATCCGTGGCAAACAATGGTAAAGGAGCCCCTTTGGGAATTTTACCCTCCGCATCAAGACGGCCGATATAGGCCTCAACCCGGACCTCCTCCGGCTTGAGGGAGCCAAGGTCGATGGTCACCCTGATGGGCAGTCGGTCTCCCACTCTGGGCGAGCCTTCAAAAGGCACCTGGAGGTCTGTAATTCTGACCTTGTCCCAGACCTTGTGGACATGTCGTTTCCAAGCCACCATGTCTTTCAGTTCCTGCCAGTTGTCCTTGTTCAGCGTCTGCCACATCATAAAGCTGGGGATATAGCCCTGGCTCGCATATTCTTCAACCATACGGTTGGTATTGAAAACCGGACAGTTGGTTTTAATGGAATTTTTCATCATTTCCACCCAGCCGCCCGGAATATGATTCGCGTCGGTCTGGTAAAAAGTCGGCACGACCAGATTTTCCAGCAGTTCGTAGAGCAGGTTGCTTTCAATTTCATCCTGCAGATGATGGTCGGCATACTCCTCGCCCGCGCCAATGGCCCAGCCGTTATCGCCGTTATATCC
>JAGHCC010000266.1 GCA_021160685.1 Desulfobulbaceae bacterium
GCCACGGCCACTGTTCTGGAAGGTTTTCCAGTTCAGAGCGCAAGTCTTGAAGTGACAAGGCTTGCAGCGAACAGTTCCTGGCTGTCGGCAGAGGGCATGACTGCGGCCACCGCCAGTGTCTATGTTCCCACCCAGCAGGAATCCACGACTGGCGCAGTTGCTTCAGCGGGTGATGTCATCGCCCATGCCGGCGAAACAATGACAATCACCTTTGCCGGGGACAGTGATAATCCCATTGTCATCAATGTTGCCGCTGACATGACCATGGATGAACTGGTGACAACCATCAATAATCATGCTGATAACGTCGGTTCCGGTGAGAATGGCCGCCAAGTGACGGCCGAGACCTATGAACAGGACGGTGAATTTTTTTTACGTATTCGCAGCGACGATGAAGACGGGATTGGCGAAGATAACCGGGTGAACGTCAGCGAGGATTTTGTTGATATTGATTTCGCTGCGCCGGATAAAGATCTTTTCTATCAGGTTGGCGATGGGGATACGGTATCGGTAACGGTGGCGGCGGATACGACCATTACCCAGCTTGCCGTCCTGATCAATGATGGTGAGGATAATCCGGGTGTCACCGCCAGGGTGATTAATGACGGTGATGGGACAAATCCTTATCGCTTAAGTCTGCAATCCGACAGCACCGGCGAGGATGGCAGAATTGCCTTTATCTCCCAACTGGCGGATATGACCATGGAAGAAAACCAGGGGGCTGAAGAGGAATCTCTTAATGCTCAATTCAGTATTGACGCTATCCATTATCAGCGCCAGACGAATACGGTGAGTGATGTTATCACAGGCGTGACATTGAGTCTGGAAGAGACGGGAACCGCGACAATATCCATTGGTGATAACACCGTAGAGGTCAAAGAGATGATCCAGACACTGGTCACGGCATATAATGACGCGATCCAGGAGATTAATGAAAAAACTTCCTATGACAGCGAGACTGAGGAGTTTGGAATTCTTTCAGGCACCACGGTCCGCGACCTGCCCTTTGCCCTCCAGAGTTTAATGACCTCATTTGTGGACACGGATGGGGTGAGCAATGTCACCTCTCTTTTTGATCTCGGTCTGGAGTTCAACCGAAATGGATCCATTTCCCTTGATGAGGAAATGCTCGACCAGATCATGGCGGATAATCCTGAAGGGGTGGAAGCCTTTTTCCTGGGTGATTCGGATAACGATATTGAAGGATTTGCCGACAAGGTCAATGATCAGCTGCGGACGATAACCGCCGGCGACGGACAGATTGCCGGGGAAAAAAGCGCGGCCCAGAGCCGTATTCATGATCTGGAACTGAAGATTGAAGGAGAAAATGAACGGCTGGACAAAAAATATGAATTATTAACTAAACAATTTATTGAATTGGACCGATATATGAATCAAATGACATCAATTTCAAGTTTTCTGACCAGTCAGTTTGACAGTCTCTCCAACTCATGGGGCGGCGGCAAAGACTAGGGGAAACTGATTTTTTGAAAATTCTGATTCAATGAGGAGAGTGCAATGAATTCAGCACAAGCATATCTGGCTTATCAGCAATCCGAAGGGCAAGCAAAAATTCACCCGGTGAAGCTGATTTATTTAATGTATGAGCGGACTCTGGTTCATCTGTTTCAGGCCGAGGAAGGCATCCGGGAAAAGAATCCCAAAAAACGGGGTGAAAATCTGGGCAAGGCCATTGCCATTATCGCTGAATTGAATGCCTCGGTGAAAGAAGATAACAACTCTGAGTCCGCCCGCTTCCTGAAAGGATTGTATGGCACCATATTGACTGAACTGCCAAAGACGGCGGTTTCCGATGATCTTGAAATCCTGCAGCAGAGCAGGAGATATATCCAGCGGTTGAAAGAGATCTGGGAGCAGACGGCTTTACAGGGGATTAATCAGGAAGGATCCGGCAGGGACATGAATGTTGAAAACCAGGACGTGTCCGGACAGCCTTATCCTCCCCACGCGGACGCGGACACAGGGGTTGTCCGGAGCGTATCCGTGTCCATCTGACATGAGGACTTAAATGAGCCGCCTTCGGCGGGACTTCCCTGACAGGATGAACAGGGTTTCCAAGATTTTCATTTATCCTGATGATCCTGTTCATCTCGTCATAAAAGAAAATTACTATACTATATAAGTTGAACGGACGAAAAAATGTCGATGTGTGAACTCAATGAACTAGTCGCTGATTTTGAGGCTGTTCAGGAGGAACAGGCAGCCTGCCTTGCCGGAAATCGCTTGAAGACTTTGATGGCCTGGTGTGGTCGACGGGAAAAGGTTTTTATGAAACTAAGGCAGGGATTTGAGCAATTGGGCGAAGATGTGTCCCAAAGCGCTGATGATCGAAAACAGCTGCAAGAGATCATTCTCCGGCTGCTTGATGGTGAAAAGAAACTGGAGAGCCTGTCCGGCCGGCAGCGGGAAATTGTTAAAAAGAAAATACATGGGATCAGGAAAGGTCGAGAAGTTGTGAAGAGATACTCCATGTATCATGGAGAAAATCCTAAACCGAAATATTTAAGCAGCAGAACCTGAACAGTTAGAGAAAAAGTTTTATTGAGATCAGCAGTGGAGGGTGTTATGGATGTCAACATCGCCACGGAAATGAAAGGAGCACAACAGACTGTCGTAACGACGACGATGGAACCCGAACAGGCCGATAAACCGGTGATTCAGCCGGTTCCAGAGAGCAGTGACGCGGTAACGGTTGATCTGAATGATCAGGCTCTGCACGGAAGGAATGCCAGGAAAGAGCAGCAGGAAGAGAATGTATCCGAGGAAGAGATCGAAGAGGCAGTCAAAGAGATTCAGGACCGTTTTGAGACCATGGGCAGCCATTTTAAGTTTGGACTTTACCGTCATCAGGAGGCCTCAACTATTGTTGCCCGGCTCCAGGACCAGGAATCCGGAGATTTGATCAAACAGTTCCCTTCCGAGGAAGTTCTGGAGTTGCGGGAAAAACTTGAGGATTTAATCGGTATCCTGTTTGATAAAAAAGTTTAGTTAATTACAAAAGATTACCAGCGTCACACGGAGTCCGCGCCTATTTCTTCGCACGCTTACCTGGACCTTCTCGAATGGCACCAGAATTTTTACGAAATCAAAAATGAACGAGCTAAGCGTA
>JAGHCC010000127.1 GCA_021160685.1 Desulfobulbaceae bacterium
ATATAGCTCGCAGACCTGATCGTCCAAATATGGGGCACTATCCAAAATTTACATTTCGGTGGTTTTGGTAATAATTTATTCAAGCCGAATATTTACTTCAGGTAGATAGAAAATTAAGATGAAACGTAATATTAAAAGAGAGCTCATCGGCAACGAGGGTATGGTCATTCTTGACACCATCCGCAGGCTTCAGCGCCGCAATGCCGTCGATCGTTTGATGAAGCTTATCAACAAGACACATCCTGCTGATATTGCGTGGGTTTTTCGTCATCTTACGCCTGTGGAAAGGGTTCATGTCTTTAATATCATTGCCCAGACAAGTTTGGTGGGTGATTTTCTGAGTGAAGTCGACCAGGCTATTATGCTGGACTTGGTGGAAACCCTCACCCCGAAATTCATGGCTGCTGTGATTAAGGAGATGGCCTCCGACGACGCGGCGGATTTACTCGAGGTTCTGCCGGAGGATGTTGCCAATGAAATTCGCCAATTTATGGGAAAGGAGGAGCGAGATGAAGTCGACGATCTCCTTCAGTATCACCCCGAGAGCGCCGGCGGTCTCATGTCTCCCGATTTTATGGCCCTGGACGGCGAGTTAAGTGTGGGGGATGCTATCCAAAAAGTCCAGGAGCGCAGCGCGGAGGCGGAGATGGCCTTTTATCTCTATATCACCCACGGAGAAGAAGGCCAGCTCTCCGGAGTGGTTTCCCTGCGTGAACTGTTGATGCATCCGCCTTATCGTCTTTTGAAAAATATTTTAAACCCCAACGTCATTGCCGTGGCCACCGATACCGACCAGGAAGAGGTGGCGCATATCGTCTCTCAATACAATATCCTGGCCGTGCCCGTAGTGGACCCATCCTACAAGGTGATTGGTATTGTTACCGTGGATGATATCATTGATGTTATCCGGGAAGAGGCGACCGAAGATTTTCTCCAGATGGCTGGTGCCGGTAAGGATCGGGAGATTCTGCTGAAGTCAACCATGGCGAATGCAACAACCAGGGCGCCGTGGCTTTTTGCCAGCTGGATCGGCGGGCTAATGGCGTTTTTTGTTATCTCCTCTTTTGAGAATGAGTTGCAGGAAGTACTGGCCCTGGCGGCCTTTATTCCTATTGTCATGGGCATGGGCGGGAATATCGGCACCCAGTCAAGCACCATCGTGGTTCGGGGTATCGCTACCGGGCGTATCAATATGAATGAACTGGGCAAGGTGATCTTCAAGGAGATGAGAGTGGGGTTACTGCTCGGCGGTTTTTATGGAATCATTCTGGGTATTGTTGCCCGATTTTATTACCATGATCCGGTTAACCTCGGCCTTGTGGTGGGACTTGCCGTCTTTTTTGCCATGACTCTGGCCGCCACGGTGGGCACATTTGTTCCTCTTGTTTTGAAACGTTTTGACATTGACGCTGCAGTTGCCACCGGTCCTTTTGTGACGACTGCCATCGATATTGTCGGTGTGTTGGCCTATTTTTTGATCGCTAAATTTTTTCTTAATATTTGACGAAAATTAGATTCCAGAAGACAGAAGATAGGAGTCAGGAGTCAGGAGTTAGGAGTCGGATAAAAGATTTGTAACTGTTCAGCCCACAACCGGGGGACGGGCTTCCGACATTTATTTTAAAAATAACATAAAATTTACCCGTTTGAACAGCAGAATGTCGACCAAAGAATTTCGAATGTCGAAATGCGGATATATCTTTTAGATTGCTCTGGAGTAAAATGTATGCAAATTAGAATCTAATAGACTTTCCTTCCTTCGAAATTCAACATTCCTTGTTCGAAATTTGATATTCAATTGTGTCACAATCATGACTTATCATTCTTCAAGAAAATATAATTCCTTTATTATCCTGTTTGTTGTCCTGGTGGGATTCTGGCTGTTATTTTCCGGGAAGGAAAGAATGATCCATAATCCTGATGCCACATCAAGGCCTGTAACCGCCCGTGGTGATCTGGCTTCGGATGAACAGAATATCATCGATCTTTTCCGGGTTGCCTCGCCCTCTGTTGTCTATATCACCAGCATCGAACTTCGGCGTAGTATTTTCAGCTTGAATGTTTATGAAATCCCCAAGGGAACCGGGTCGGGATTTGTCTGGGATGATGAAGGCCGGATTGTGACGAATTATCACGTGATCGAGGATGCCAGCCGGGTACATATCACCCTTTCCGACGATAAGGTTTATAAGGCGGTTCTGGTTGGCGCCGCGCCGGACAAGGATCTGGCCGTGCTGCAGATTTCTGCGCCAAAGAGCAGCCTGCATCCAATTCTTATTGGTGAATCGAAAAATCTTCAGGTCGGCCAGAAAGTGGTGGCGATTGGTAATCCTTTCGGGCTGGACCATACGATTACCGCCGGTATTGTCAGCGCCCTGAACCGGGAAATTAAAGCCGTGACCGGCCAGACGATTCAGGGCGTCATTCAGACTGATGCCGCCATTAATCCCGGCAACTCGGGCGGCCCTCTGCTGGATAGCGCCGGGAGATTGATTGGTGTTAATACGGCCATCTACAGTCCGGTCGGTGTCAGCGCCGGAATCGGTTTTGCCGTGCCCGTGGACGAGGTGAACCGGGTTGTGCCGGAAATTATCAAGCATGGGCGCCTGATCCGGGCCGGTCTCGGAGTGACAATCGCCAATGAGCGGCTGGCTTCCCGTTTTGGGATTGAGGGATTGTTGATCATTAATGTTCAACCAGGCAGCGCTGCCGAAAAAGCCGGACTTCGGGGAACAACTCGATCAGGTGAAGAAATTTTCCTGGGAGATATCATTGAAAGTGTCAATGGCGTAGGAATTTCTTCCTATGATGATCTGCGTACTGAACTTGATCGGTACGGGGTTGGGGACGAGGTAACCCTGAAAATTCGACGGGATGGCCGTCAGTTTCAGACCAGCCTTAGCCTTGAAGCGGTAGGTTAGACCAAAAAAAAAGGTCAATTAATTGATTTTCGAACAGGATACGGACAGTGGTTTGGTGGGCAAAAGCACTTAAAAATCTCATCTCTTCCCAAGAGAATGAACGGCTGGATCTTTTCAGGATTTTTCCAGCCCTGAGGCGTTTTTTGGCCGGCCGTCAGCATTATGCCCTGCTGCGTACCACCAACGATGTGTTTTTTGTTCTGATTCTTCTTTGCGGCTTTTTTGGTCCCGATGATCCCCATCGCAATGTTATTGTTTTCCTCTGTTGTTGATTTTCTATATTCTGGTTATTTTTTAAGACCTCTTTAAGATGCCTGATTGACCTCTGTTGCGGTAAGCAGTTTTTTTCTCTTGTCCCTGGCAAGATCCCGCATGGTTTTATCCTGGTCTGATTCGTCAATGATTTCCAGACCGACAATTTCTTCAATGATATCTTCAAGACTGATCACTCCGCCGACACTGCCGTACTCATCCACAACCACGAACAGGTGTTGTCTCCG
>JAGHCC010000167.1 GCA_021160685.1 Desulfobulbaceae bacterium
CGTAAGTGCCGTTTCTGCGCAAGGCGATCTTTATGTTTATTATCGCAATCGTACTCCCCAGCATAATATAACGGTTCTGTATCCGCCCGACACCGGTATCGAAGCTCTTTATGTCGCCGGCAGTTTCGAAGGTAATTTTATTCGGTCCATTCTGATGATCTATTTGCGGCTGCTTTTTCTGGGGGCCTTTGGCATAGCCATCGGCGCCTGGCTGAGTTTTCCTGTAGCGGTGTTGTTGGTATTGATGGTGTATGTAACGGGGTTGGCCAACGAGTTCATTGGGGATGCTCTGGTTTGGGACGCCGGCAACACTCTAAGAACAGTGCTTACTCCGATAGTGAGCATTTTTCCCAAGTTTGCCACATACGACCCGGTCCCGCAGATTGAAAAAGGAAGAATGGTCTCCTGGCAACTGTTTTGGGAGTGCTCGTTCTTTATGGTTTTGCTTAAAGGCGGCGTCATTGCTTTGTTTGGCTATTTGGTGTTCAGGTTCCGCGAGTTGGCCCGGATTATCGTGTAGAGTGGTTTTACCCCGGCCCGTCGCAGTATTTCAGGTAGTATGCCTGTACTGAATGAAAATTGGGTTAAAAAAACTGCGAAAGTTAAGTTAAGTATATAGATGCACAAGAGTTATTTAACATCACTATTTCTCAGCTTGCTGGCCGTTGCTTTTTTAGCAGTGGCCGCTTCACGCCTGGAAACCATCCACGCCATGCGAAAAGAATATAAACTCCAAACGGTAAACCCCCTGAAAGATCGTGAAGTTGCTTCCGAGTTGCGCCTTCCTCTGGTGGCCCTTTCCACCTTTCGCTCTTTGGCTATCGATTACCTCTGGATCAGGGCCGACAATCTCAAACAAGAAGGACAATATTTTGACGCTCTGCATTTGGCCCGTATGATTTGTGTTCTTCAGCCCCATTTGGCTGCGGTCTGGGATTTTCAAGCCTGGAACATGGCTTATAATATTTCCGTAGCTATGCCCACACCTCCCGAACGCTGGAATTGGATTCAAACCGGTTATAAACTTCTTCGCGATGAGGGGCTTGTTCATAATCCGCAAAATGCCAAGATTTATCACTCTTTGGCATGGATATTCTGGCACAAAATAGGGGGCATCTCCGATGATTTTCATCGTTATTACAAACTGCAACTAGCACAAGAAATGACCCCTTTACTGGTACCGTTAAACGGTGCTTTTATTAATTCCAGTGAAGACATTGCCGCTATGGCCCAGATCACTTCCGATTGGAACGAACTCAAATCCGACCCGGAAATCGTAAAAATAGTCAATAAGATTAAAGCCGCCGAGCCTAAGTTTACCAGCGACGAGGAACTGTTTGCCGGCCTGTTGGATTTCCGAATCAATGGAACCGCATACACCCCTTCCCTGCATCAGGTCATTGCCGACAATCAACATAATGAGGCATTGAAGAAGTTGGACACATTTATTCGGGCTCGCATTCTGCGTGGCGAATGGAAGCTCGAACCGCAGCGCATGCTGGAGATCAATAACAAATACGGTCCGGTAGATTACGAAGATGACACTGTTCATTTGAGCCTTGATTGGCGTTTGCCCTACACTCACGCCCTTTACTGGGGCGTGCGTGGCTTGGAATGCCCACAGGATATACAAAACATTAACGAACTCAACCTTCATCGCATTGTTTATCACAGCCTGCAGGATCTTTATCATTACGGCCATTTGCAGATACTGCCGTTTTCTCTTCCGTCCGAATTAGAGCGCCAATCAGGTAGGGAAGTACTTGATACTCCCAAGGATATTCAGTTAATGGTCTTTAACAGTGAAGACCTGAGAATGTTTCCCATAGCATATCAGGCCACTTTGGATATTATGAAATTTTACGCTCATATCGGTGCGAAAGGGCCGGGTGGTATAAAAGATGGATCGGCAAACTTGTGTGAATCGGGTATCCGCAACCTTTATTTGATCGGACACCGTCAATTAGCACAAAAATATCTTGTTCACCTTCGCGAGCGTTATCCTGATAACAAAGATTACAATGTTTCTTTGGACAACTTTGTCCACGCCCGCATGAAAGAGGCGATTGATGCGATCCATCCTAAAGACGCCAGCGACACTATCCTTAATCTTCTCCGCGATGCTTATGCCCGCTACGCCGTCGGTGACGACGAAAACGCCTCCATTAAGGAAAATTTGGCCGAAAGTGTCCTTGAAGTTCTGAAAAAGGAGCATCCTGACGAGGAAGACAGAATTGCCCGGATGAAATTGCGTTCCTTCCCCGAAATGCGCCTGTTGGCCTTGACGGAATTCCTCACCGATAAGCAGGCCAATCCTGTTATCAGAGCTTCGCTGTTAAAAAGACTGGAAATTGACAGGCCCACATTGTATAATCTGGTAATGGCAGAATTGGAAAAGATAAATTCCCGCAGCCCTGATTTGTAGGGGCAACCTTGCGTGCGTTGCCCTTAGCGCCTCTAAACATATTAGTAGTTATGTTTGAAATACGCCCAATTAAATCCAGTGAAATTGATCGTGCCTTAGCCGTGCTTTTACACGACGCCAGTCTTGATGAGGCCCAGATTGCCGATAAAGTCGAATCCTTCCACAGAATAGCTCAACAGGAACACTACGATCTGACCCGCCAAATTGTGGTTTTACGTGACAACAAAATAATTTATACCTGTCTAATGGTCCTCAACGC
>JAGHCC010000089.1 GCA_021160685.1 Desulfobulbaceae bacterium
CTCTCACAGAGTCACAGAGTTTATTCATTTTTTCTCTGTGACTCTGTGAGAAATAACCCTTCTTTTGCTACTTACCAAGCTTATCAAGTTTCTTGCGGGCCGTTGCCGCCTGGTCACTCGTTGAATAATCAGATAATATTTTTTTATAGACAATTTTTGCCGTGTCATTGTCCTCCAGAGCCTCAAAGGCCAACCCCTGTTTCAGAAGAGCGGCAGGCGCCTTGGCATGACGGGGATGGTCGGCAATGACATTTTGATATTCCAGGATCGAAAGCGCATACTCTTTCTGCCTGAACAGACAGTCAGCGGACCAGAAACGCGCGTTCACCGTCAGTTTGGCGGATGGATATTTTTCAATATATATTGAAAAAAGGTCATAAGATTTCCGGTATTTTTTAGCCTTAAACAGAAAAAGAGCCTCATCATACGTTTCCTGTCCCGGTCCGCTCGCCTTTTCAGTTTTGGCAGGTTTACTGACACGGACAGGTTCACTGGTCCGGGCCGCTGTGCTCGTGGCAACTCTTCCGCCTTTTATCTTAACCTTGGCCGGGACAATTTCAGGGATCTGATCACCAGTACTCCTGGTACTCCTGGTACTCCTGGTGATCCTGGCCTGCTCAGTTTTCTTTTTTGCTTGCTCCCTGGCCCTTCTGGCCTCCCTGGCCGCAGCCTCTGCCCGGGCAGTCGCCTCCCTGGCCCTGGCTGCCCGTATTCCTGACACATCGGTTTCCAGTCTGGCCAGACGCTCGGACAAATCTGAAGCCGTGGCGGTCAACCCCAGAATACGGCGGTCAAACTCGGCCAAAAGTTCCGTGTTTGCGTCTTGCAGATTCCTTGAACGATATGTGCTTTCGTCAAGCTGTCCCTTAACCTGCAGCAGGTCAGTTTGAAGACTGTCAACAGAATCACCGAGTCCCGCCTGTTGTTTCTGCACCCGGTTGACCGAGGTGCCGGCCGTATCCTGAGCAAGCACCACATCTTTTTCCATTTCCACAAGCTTATTGTCCAAAGTGCGCAGCCGCATGTTCAAATTCTGGACATCTTGGGTTGAGGCACAGTGGCAGAGCAGAAGCGGCAGACAGAGAAGAAGAGTGACGAAACGAAGATTGACTGTTTTCATAAAATGTACCTTGGTTCATAGGGGCAAAGGTTCAAAGGTTCAAAGGTTCAAAGGGACAAAGGGACAAAGGGACAAAGGGACAAAGAAATTGGCAATTCACCACTGCTTTAGACAAATAACACGAAAATAATCCCTAAGGGACTAACCCACTAAAGCGGAATAAAACATCAAATTTCTTAGGATAAGTGCCTTAACATTAAGATGTAACTATTTTAGTTTAAAAGTAATTTTTTTATTTCTTGTTTTTTTATTACAGGGTTTCAAGTGTAAGGCACTAAAAATTCTTCAGCCAGGTTGACCATTGGGGCTGAGTCTGATTTCCCTTTAATCTATACAAAGATTTTTCCCCTTTGCCATTATGAAAAATACGGCAAATTTCACTTTTGTTGTTGCGTTTTCTCGAAAAAATGATCTGCCGGCCATCCGGCGACCAGCTTGGCGATTCATGATCACCCCATGTGGAGGTCAATTGCTCTGGTGGCCCACCATCAGGCCGAATCAGAAAAATGTGGTAATTTCCTTCAAAATTACCTGTATAGGCAATCCAGTCTCCCTGGGGCGACCAGCTCGGTGTTGTATTTTCATTGCCCTGGTAGGTAATACGTCTGACTTTGCCTGATTTGAGTTCCATGACGTAAATCTGCGGTCTGCCGTTGCGGTCCGAGACAAAGGCAATCTTTTTGCCGTCAGGAGAAAAACTCGGCGAAACATTAATGCCGCTGTTTCGGGTCAATCTCCTGATAATTTCCCCATTGCTCCGCATCAGGTAAAGATCAGGATTACCATCCTTGCTCAAGGTTATCACCATAGTTTTCCCGTCCGGCGACCAGGCCGGAGCCATATTTAAACCTGCGCGACGGGAAATGGCTCTGGTTGTCTTGCCTAGATCAAGATCAGTGAGATAGAGATTCGGATTCCCATTATGGTAAGAGGTATAGGTCATTTTATTGCCCTTTGGAACAAACCGGGGCGAAACCGCAAGAAAACGATGTTTGGTGATCTGCCTGACCGCCCCCCCCAGCACATCAGTGACGTAAACCTCTTTTTTGCCGCTTTCGTCCGAAACAAAAACGATTCGGGTATTACTGACCCCCTGTTTGCCGGTCAGCTTAAGAATAACCTCATCGGCGAATTTCAGCAACATCACCCGCTTCTTGGCCGGTGAAGCCTGGTAGCGCTTGCCCAAAATCATTTTGCCTTCCATAACATTAATCAGCCGCAGCTCAAAAATCAGCTTACCGCCGCTTGAAATATATTGACCCAAAACGGCAAAATCAGCGCCAATATCTCCCCAGTCCGTATCCTGACCGTTGTTATAGTAAGCAGAAGGAATGATTTTGACAAAACCGTGAAATTCCAGGGCACGGCTGAGTAACGCAGCCATTTCCCTACCGGCCCCGGAGACAACAGAAGGCTGATCTTTGTCGATAAACCAGGGAACAGCCACGGGTACCTGACGCACTCCTGCCGCAGTGATATCGAGATTCACTCTTTTTGCCATAACAGAGATTGGCAAAAGCAGACTGACGGAAATGATGGTCAATAAAAAGAAGCAATATTTTTTCATAATGAAAATAACTATCCTGTCTACTCCAACCCACTGGGATGAAAGACCAGTCCAATCTCCAGTTCCTTCTCCTTGAGTCCATCCGGAAAGGGCGGCAGGGGCAGGGCTTCCTGTATGGTTTTTTCGACAAATTGATTAAAATAAAGATCGGCTGATTTTTTTTCCATGTAACTTTTTGTAACAATACCGTCCCTGCGGACATGAACAACATAGACAGCAGTCAACTGTTTTTCCCAATCCTGCAGATCGGGCAAAATCCAAAATTTATGAATTTGCCGGGAGACCGCGACATAATACTGTTTCAACGCCGCATCCATGGCACTTGCCCGGCCCCGCCTTCCCGGACCACTGGAAGCACTGCCAACCTTGCTGACAGCAACCGTCCGTGCCTGGCTGGTGTGAATTGAGGCACGAAGCTGGGCCAGGGCATTCTCCACAGCGGCATTGGCAGATTCCTGCGCTTTTTGCGCTTCCTGATCGGCCTTTACCCTTTCCTGATCAGCCCTTACCCTGCTTTGGATTTTCTCCAGAGCCTTGGACAACTTTTTCTTCTCCTGCTGCGCCGCCGCCTTATTTTTTTCCCGTAAATCTTTTTTCACAAGCCGGGGGGCAAGTGAAATCACTTCCACAGGCCCTGAAGTTATTTC
>JAGHCC010000043.1 GCA_021160685.1 Desulfobulbaceae bacterium
ATATTATACTCGTAACGTGGCGGTGAAACAAGAACACTCATTCAAATTTTTTCTAAAAAAACAAGTACTCCTGCTTCTGAGCGTCCTGTTTTACCGAACCAGAAAACTGAACCGTGGCAATTATTTCCCGACTCACTCTTCTTTCAGCTTGACCTGACAGTCTGCCTTGTTATAAGCATCACTATCTGTGTCTCTGCGCCTCTGTGAGAGACATTTCACTCTTCGTTGTGACTCCTTGTCGCAGATGTTAGTGCCTTACTCATGAAAGGCTGTCACTCTTTTCAGTACCCCCTTGGGGTATAAAAAACAAGAAACTGGAAACAGCTTTTGAAACAAGGATTTGCCCCTACGACAGATAGCGAACATAGAGAGACCTTCGAGGCACTTACACCCGCCAAGCGAGTACTGAAAAGAGTCCTAAAAATTTTGATGTCTTCTTCCGCTTTAGTGGGTTAGAAGTTATTTATGCAAAAACGGATCATCTCATGCTGAAAAACAAACCCGATATTCATGCCATAGCCCCGGAAGTTGTTCTTGATTTCCTGCAAAAAACCATGCCCTTCAAGGAACTTGAAGCTGAGCATCTGCAGGAGCTGGCCCGAAAATGTATTATTGATTTTTTTCCGAAAGGGACGGTGATTTTCCGCCAGGATGAAACCAAGGTGGACAAATTTTACATGATTCAGAAAGGAGGCGTGAAATCATATCTCAAGGATGACGGGGGTGAGGTGACGCTGAAGGACTTTCGCGGTGAGGGAGAATATTTCGGCGCTTTACCTCTTATTCAGGAGACCAATGCCAATCTGAACATTGAAACAGTTGAAGACACTTTCTGCTTCATCTTCACAAAAGAGGCCTTTCTCGGCCTTCTGCAAACCTACCCCAGGGTAACCCATTATTTCCTGAGAAGCATGTCGGAAAAACTGGTGCGGACCGCCTATGCCGAACTGCGGCAACATAAAGTGACAGTCCGCTCGGAAAGCGCTCTCTACCTCTTCAGCGCCCAGGTCGGCGATATTATGAAAGGGAAGCTGCGCACCATTAACGAAGATGATTCGGTGCAGAATGCCGCTGTGCTTATGGCCCGTTTTCATATCGGCTCCCTGCTTGTGAGCGACAGCAACGGTGCCATTAGCGGCATAGTCACGGACAAGGATCTCCGTATCAAGGTTGTGGCAGAGGGTCTTGCCTTCCAGACCCCGGTTAAACAGATTATGGCCTCACCCGTCATGTCCATTGAATCCCATGCCGTCTGCTTTGACGCCCTGATCCGCATGATGAAACAACGTATTCATCATCTTGCCATTGAAAAACAGGGGGAAATCTGCGGCGTTATCACCACCCACGATATCATGGTGCTGCAAGGCACCTCGCCCCTCTATCTTTTCAGAGAAATCCTGGCTCAACGCCGCATCGAAGGACTGTATAAACTTTCGAAAAATGTCCCCATGGTGATTCGTACCCTCATCGAGGAAGGCGCCAAGGCCAATAACATCACCAGGATGATCACAGTTTTAAATGATCATATTCTCGACCGGTTGCTCACCCTGCTGATTGAGGAACTCGGCCCGCCACCGGTGAAATTCTGCTGGATGCTCATGGGCAGCGAAGGGAGACGGGAACAAACGTTCAAAACAGACCAGGATAATGCCATCATCTATGAAGAGCCAAATAATCCGGAACAACTGCCCGAGGTTGAGGAATATTTCAAGACCCTAGGAGAAAAGGCCATTGAGCATCTGGTAGGATGCGGCTATCCCCGCTGCCCCGGAAATATTATGGCCTCGAATCCGCAATGGCGCTTAAATGCAAGCGGCTGGCAACAGGCCTTTGATCAATGGATGCAGACCCCTGATCCTCAGGAAGTGCTGCACTCCACGATCTTTTTTGATTTCAGGTCCGGATTCGGCACCAGTGAACTTGTCCGAACCCTCCGCAATCATCTGACCGAAAAAGCGCCGCAACAGACGATCTTTCTTCATCACCTGGGCAAAAACTGTCTCTCCACCCGCCCGCCCCTTTCCTTTTTCAAAAATTTCATCGTTGAAAAAAACGGCGAGCATAAAAACACACTGGATCTGAAAAGAAACGGTCTGACTCCATTTGTCGATTTTGCCAGGGTCATGTCCTTGAAATACGGTGTTCGTGAAACCAACACCCTGGGCCGGCTCCAGCTTCTGGCCGAGGGAAACCATATTTCACAGGAACTCTACACCGAAACCATCGAGGCCTATGAATTTCTCATGCAGCTTCGCCTCGTCCACCAACTTTCCATGATGGAACAGGACAAATCACCGAACAACCATATCAATCCGGCGGATCTGACAGACATTGAGAAACAGCCCTTGAAAGAATCATTCGCGGTTGTCAGGCGGCTGCAGAATGTTCTAAGTCAGGAATTCCGGCTTAACGACTAGGAGGCTGAAGGAATCATCATGGGATTCTGGCCATTCTCAGGGACGAAGACAAGGAAAAGCCATCCGGTTTTTGCCCTGAACCACGGCTATTTTAAAAAAAAGATCGATCATTACCAGCCCCTTTCGGCGTATGATTTCGTCGTCTTTGACACCGAGCTGACCGGCCTGAATCAGCGCCGGGATGAAATCGTTTCCATTGGCGCCGTCAGAATCCGCAATTTAAGCATTGTTGCCGGAGAAACCTTTCAAACCCTGGTTCGCCCACACACTATAACCGAAGCAACCGAGGGCACCTTTATCCACCGCATTACGCCTCAGGAACTTCTATCGGCTCCCAGGCTGAAAGATGTTCTTCCTGAATTTATTGAATTCTGCGGCCCGTCCCTTCTGATCGGCCATTATGTCAGTCTAGATGTTGGTTTTGTTAATCGTGCCGCGAAAAAAATTTTTAATGAAAAAATAAAAAATCCCTGCCTGGACACCATGCGTCTGGCCCAGATATATACGGAATCCTGCTGGGAACAATATCACGACCGCTTCAACCTCCAGGTTTCATTTAATCTGGCAGATCTCAGCAAACAATTCGACCTGCCGGTCTTTCCCGAGCACGACGCCCTGCTCGACGCGCTGCAGACGGCCTATCTCTTTCTTTTTCTGGTAAAAAAACTGAACCAGCGCGGTCTCGTGACCCTGAATGATCTTTTCAAGGCCGGACAAAGCTGGAAAAGACTTTTTTAATGAATCCCAAACAGTGCGTAAAACCAACAAAACAAAAAAATAATCAGAAAACCGAATATGCGCAAATACACCTAAGTAGTTCTACTAGCACACCTTTTTATATTCATACCAAACAGGCCCTGAACATATCGGTAATTTTACCTATTGCATTTTTCGCGCAAAATTCGTAATTAGCACAGTTGATTCATTGTTTAGAAAAAAAAATCAAGTGAGATTTTCTATAATTTTCAAACCTATGGAAGGAATTTTAATCTATTTTCAAAAGAGGCCACACTGAAAAAGGAGGAAGTAAATGAAAAAAGATTTGAGTCTGTATTGGAAGAAAAATCTGACTCTGATGGTTATTTTGCTGACCATCTGGGCGGTCGTATCC
>JAGHCC010000094.1 GCA_021160685.1 Desulfobulbaceae bacterium
GACTTCGGATCTCCTGGGTTGTTCTGCCGGTAAAAAGGTCGGCCAGTCGGTCCTCGCAGTAGACTTTCAGTGTCCTGATTTTAGAAATTGAGTTAGGCAGGCTTTCCAGGCCGATCCAGTTGCCATCCGGTGCCCGTCCTCCCCCTGAATGGACATAGTTGTAAAGGAGGATCTGGTCGCGTGGGTCTTCAGGTTCCCGCTCGTCCATGAGAATGTTTTTTTTGCTGAGACGTATTTCTTGTCCCAGGTATGAAAAGGACAGGATGTCCGGGTCTTTTGGGGACCAGGAAGCGCCCAGGGGTTGAGCAGCGCTGCCTAAATCCATTGGCGCAATTTTTCCTTTCAGATGCTGGATCAGCTGCAGATCATGTTCCCGGCCCTTTTCCTCGAGACCGGTTTTCTCCTGACCACTCATATCAAGTCCTTTAAGGTCGATATAGGGACATTTTTCCGGATCCTCACCGCTTCTTGCCACGTTGGCGGCAAAGGCGAGGCAGGCTGGATAACCGCACTCTCCGCAGTTTGTTTTCGGAGTTCTTTTTAGAATGTCAAGAGGGTTCATTGTGATTGGTCTGACTGGTTTAGTTGGTTCAATTGGTTTTATTAGTCTTATTGGTCAGGTTGGCCCGGTCAGCAAAACTATTGAGATTAGTCTGATTACTCGACTCATTTGCAACATTTCAATAAGTGGGAGCCTACTCACACCTCCCCCTTCGAAGTCTCACAAGCTCGCTATCTGTTAAAGGGGGATTGAGGGGGATTTATTTATAGCTGTCACCACGTATTGAGATATTACACTCATTTGACCGCTTAAATCACCATGATAATGTCAGGATGATTTTTCAACTCCTGGTAATAGCGGTAGCGGATCTCTTCACTTTCCACGATCAGATCCAGGCAAAGAGAATGATATTTGCCGCCTTTACTGCTGTTGGACGGTGAGAGTTGATGCTCTTGTTCAATCAGCTCACTGATAGCCAGGCAGATCTTGTTGCTATCCTTGCCGATGAGGCGGAATTCCCATTTACACGGATAAGTGATGTCCGGTTTTCTGGTTTGGCAGAATGTACTTTTCTTCATGGATGTTTAAATGTTCAGGTTGAGCTAATTAATTTGTAAAACCACACTGCTTCTATGTAACAAGATTTCGATAATTACTCATAAATATTGTAATAACAACATGATAAACACAAAAACTTCGTACACGTCATCCCGGCATGTTTTTAGCCGGGATCCAGAGACTTGCCACAGACTTCATTATGGATTCCGGCTAAGATCATGCCGGAATGACGATATAATTCTATTGTTGCTTTTAAAATAAATGCCGGTATCTTCACCCCGGTTGCCATGCTGAGTAGTTACTCTGGATGTTTAAATCGATCATCGGATATATGATTATGAACCTTGTTACGGAATTTTTCAAGCCAGCCGGTCCGAACCTCCTGCTGGTGATCAAATTCTGGAACATAGGGTTTGATATCAAGCAAGGGCGTGTTATCCAGCATATCGACATTTTCAATGTCGAGTTTGTTCCCTTTAACGGTCAGCAGTTTGACAATGGATAGGCCGATGGGGTTGGGCCGCATGGGAGCCCTGGTTGCAAAAACGCCGCGTTTTTTCGTGTCCATAAACGGAGTGACGGAAAGTTTTCTTTCCCGAACCTGGTGGAAATGATAAATCAGAATAAGATGAGAAAATCCCTCCAGATCTTTTAAGCCTTCACTGAATTCCGGCAGGATTTCAATGGTTCCGCAAACTCCCTCGGCCCCGGCAGGCTGGATTGGCATGCCCGCAGTTTCCTTAAAAGGGCTATGGATGGTGCCGATTTGCTGAAATTTGATCATTTTTTCGAATTCTCATTTGATGTTTTGGTAAAAACTATTTTTTTTAACGCAAAAGACGCGAAAGGCGCAAAAGTTTTTAAAACTAAATAATTACTTTTTCGTCCCGTAACTTCACCAAAATAGCGGAGTACAGACAGCTTCCCCCTTTGAAAAAGGGGGATTGAGGGGGATTTGTTTAAAATTGCCACCAGTTTTGGAGAAATTCCTGCGTCCCTCGGAGTCTCACTAGCTCGCTACCTGCGTCTTGTGTGTTGAATTTTAACTTTTTACGTGTTCATCATCATTAATTGCGCCAATTTTTTATCGCTGTATATTGTAACTTCAGCGTATCTGAAAAATGTTACGAAAAATTCGGACTATAACTGTTCAGCAGTGCTCCAGATGTGCGCAAGCAGGCTGGTGATGACACCGCTTCGCTGTTATAGTAGTCCTATGTGAATCAGCCTGATCGTGTGCAGGTAAGCGAGCCTGCGAGACTCCGGGTGGAGTGCTGCTGAACAGTTAGTGTATATTAAGCATATGAATGATAGAGAGCAAGAAAAAATGGCACAGAATTTGACTAGGGAGTTTCTGCCGGCAACAAGAAAGGAGATGCGTGCTCGTGGCTGGGACTTTGTCGATGTGGTTCTGGTTACCGGAGACGCCTATATTGATCATCCTTCATTCGGTATTGCCCTGATCGGTCGTTTGCTTGAACACCACGGTTACCGGGTCGCTATTCTTTCCCAGCCCCGTTATGATTCCACCGAATCCTTTCATGTTTTTGGAAAACCCCGTTTGTTTTGGGGGATTACCGCAGGCAATCTCGACTCGATTGTTTCAAATTATACAGGGAACGGCCGGGTACGTGAACAGGACAGTTACTCCAAAGACGGCAATCCCTATTTTGGTTCAAAAAAAATAAAGACAGAGCGGCGGCGGCCTGATCGGGCCGTGACCCGCTATGCCAATTTGGCCAGGGCGGCGTATAAAAATGTCCCTGTGGTACTTGGTGGTCTTGAGGCCTCGTTGCGCAGATTTGTCCATTTTGATTATCAGCAGAACCGGCTGCGGGGTTCGGCCCTTGCCGATGCCAAGGCCGACATCCTTGTTTATGGCATGGGCGAGAAGGCTGTTCTTGAGATTGCCCGGCGAATCAGCACAGGCAAGTCCCTTAATGAAATTCCCGGAACCTGTATCAGGTTGTCTGATCGGGAGAAAAACGATTTTGAGAGGAAGCAGCCTCTTGTTCTTCCATCCTGGCAGGAGATCCGGGAAGATAAGAAAAAGTTTTTACAGGCCGAGTTGATCCTGGATAAACAGGCCAGATCATCGGGTAAGCAGATTATTCTGCAAAAACAACAGGGAATATGGGTGGCCCAGTATCCGCCTCAGCCGCCATTGAATTCAGTGGAACTTGACAAGCTCTACAGTCTCCCCTTTGTCCGGGGAGTTCATCCCGGTTCTGGCAGGGTGCCGGCCTGGAACATGATCCGTCATTCCATCACCATTGTCCGCGGCTGCTCGGGAAACTGTTCCTTTTGCGCCATCAGCAGGCATCAGGGGCCGGTTGTCACCAGCCGCAGCAGAGAATCGATTCTTGCCGAAACCAGGAAGGTTACCGGAATGGCTGATTTCAAGGGAACCATTTCCGATCTTGGCGGCCCCACTGCCAATCTGTATGGGGTGACTTGCGCCAAGGACAGCTGCCGCCGGCATGACTGTCTTTATGATCATGTCTGTCCCCATCTCAGAATTGACGAATCCGTTTTTGTCTGTCTCCTGAAAGAGGTGTCGGCCGTCCCTGGTGTGAAACATGTCTATGTCTCTTCGGGCCTGCGGATGGAGCTGCTCTTGAAAACACCGAAACTGCTTGCCGAACTCCTGAACCATCACACTCCCGGGGTCATGAAAATCGCTCCGGAACATACCGAGTCCCATGTTCTTCGTCTGATGCACAAGCAGAAGCCGGAGGTGCTGCCCCGGTTTCTTGAATATTGTCGTAAATTGACCAGGAAAAAGGGTAAAAAAATAATTTTTAATCCCTATATTATTTCAGCCCATCCCGGCTGTACTGAACGGGACATGAAGTTGCTGGCCCAAAAAATGAAAAAACTTGGCCTGACCGTCAAACAGTTGCAGGATTTCACTCCCACGCCGGGAACGCTCTCCACGGCCATGTTTGTTTCAGGTCTTGACCGGGACACCCTTGAACCGATTTTTATTCCTAAAGGAGGAGGGGAACGGCGCAGGCAGCGCAAGGCTATGGAAGAGAAGAAGCCTTTTAAGCATAGAAAGAGGCCGGTGAAATAGTCCGACAGATCCTTTTCTTTTTATTACTTATGCTAACTCTTATAATTTCAAGACGTTGCAAACAAGACAGATATTTTTACATAAAGAATGATATATCAGATATTACATTATGCATAATAGTGATAATGGTGAAAAGATATCTCCATGCCGTTCAAGAAAAGTGAACAATTTTTTGATCAAATCGGCTACTGACAACAAACC
>JAGHCC010000048.1 GCA_021160685.1 Desulfobulbaceae bacterium
CGATGTAATGACCAGGGTTTGGGGAAAACGAATTTTGATCCCTGAATCCCGCAATTGCGGGATTCAGGGATCAAAATTCGTTTTCCCCAAACCCTGGTCATTACATCGGATGGTTTTGAGGCCTTTGTCGAAGAGAATTCCCTGGATGTGAGCTTTGTGGAAAATGACGAGGTGATTGCCAAAAGTTTTCTCCAGGGGCGGATGCCCGGCTGGCTTGAGCAGGATCTGGCGGCTTTTCTTGCCCAGGTCAAGATGCCACTGTCAGTCCGATCGTCCAGCCTGCTTGAGGATGCCCAGTACAAGCCTTATGCCGGACTGTATAAAACCTACATGATCCCCAATAATCATGTTGATTTTCAAGTCAGGCTCGAGCAGTTGATTCATGCTGTTAAGCTTGTTTATGCCTCGACCTGTTTTGCCGGTCCAAGGGCTTATTCCAAGCGCGGTCAGGAGGCCAGGAAGGACAGCATGGCGGTTCTTGTTCAACAACTGGTGGGCAGGCAATATGGAGATTATTTTTATCCTGCCATCTCCGGGGTTGCCCAGTCCTATAATTTTTATCCCGTCTCCTATATGAAGCCTAAGGAGGGTATTGTCCATGTTGCCCTGGGTTTTGGCAAGACCGTTGTTGAGGGTGAAAAAAGTTTGCGTTTCTCTCCAAGCTATCCCAGGATCATGCCTCATTTCTCCACGGTTGAAGATATCCTGAAAAATGCCCAGCGATATTTTTATGCCCTTAAAGTCGGCGATCCTGAACATTTTTCTTTTCATGAAGGCTCAAATCTGGAAAAAAGGGAAATCAGCGAGGCCGAAGAGGAAGCGCCGGTTCGCAATTTGACCAGTACATTTATTCCCGAAGAGCAGCGGATCAGGGATGGCAGCTTCCCGGGGCCGAAGGTGCTGACCTTTGCCTCAATCCTTAAATACAACCATCCATTGCCGGAGATGCTGGCAAAATTGCTGGAGGTGGGGCGGAAGGGCATGGGCTGCGGAGTGGAAATCGAGTTTGCCGTGGATATGGCGGATGATCCTGAGAAATGCGAATTTTATTTTTTGCAGATCCGGCCCATGGTGGAGGGATCGGAACGATTCGAGGTTTTGATAGGCGAAGACGAGATCAGCCGATCCTTCTGTTCTTCCGGCCAGGCCCTGGGCCATGGCAGCATGGAAGATATTTTTGATCTGATCTATGTCAGGCCGGATGTTTTTGACGTGACAGAGACCAAGAGTATTGCGGTGGAAATCAGCCGTTTGAACGGGAAGCTGAGTCAGGAAAATCGGCCTTATCTATTGATTGGTCCGGGCAGGTGGGGCTCGGCTGACCGCTGGCTCGGAATTCCGGTCCAGTGGCTGGATATTTCCGGGGTTGGGGCCATTGTCGAACTTCGCAATGAACAACTCCAGGTGGATGCTTCCCAAGGGACCCATTTTTTTCATAATATTACATCTCTGGGTATTCCCTACTTTACCGTGACCGAAGGCGAGGATCGTTTTGATTGGGATTGGTTAACCGGGCTGCCGGTTTATGAAGAAACCTCTTTTTTATGCCATGCCAGGCTGGATGAGCCGCTGCTGGTCAAGGTTGATGGTCGGAGTTCGCGTGGGGTGATCTTGAAGGGGGGGAAGGTTCAAAGGGACTAAGAGATAGGGGATCAGTGGGATTTGTAAACATTCGGCTATCCTGGTTCCATATTGAACTACATGGCATGTTTTAGCCATAGTTTCGACTGTAGGGGCAACCCTTGTGGTTGCCCTTTTTTGATTGCCACGCGAGAAAGGGTACCCACAAGGGGTACCCCTACGATTCGTGGCTATTTTGAATGGCGTCGGGTTGGGCGAATAGTTACATGTTTTTTTCGTGGATTTCGTGCTGAAAATAAGATTTCAGAAAAAAGGATAGATATGACAGATATATTAGAGCAAATTACCAACAGAGACCCGGCACAGAAGGAATTTCATCAGGCAGTAAACGAAGTACTGGAATCAGTGAAGCCGGTGCTTGATCGCAACCCCGAATACCGGCGGGCAGCCGTCCTTGAGAGGATTACCGAGCCGGAACGGGTGATTATGTTTCGGGTAGTCTGGATGGATGACCAGGAGAAGATCCAGGTCAACCGCGGTTTCCGGGTGGAGATGAACAGCGCCATCGGTCCTTACAAGGGAGGCTTGCGTTTTCATCCTTCCGTGAATCTCGGCATCATCAAATTTCTCGCCTTTGAGCAGGTTTTTAAAAATAGTCTCACTACTCTGCCCATGGGCGGCGGCAAGGGCGGCTCGGATTTTAATCCCAAGGGGAAATCCGATTATGAGGTGATGCGGTTTTGCCAGAGTTTCATGGGCGAACTTTACCGGCACATCGGTCCGAACACCGATGTCCCGGCCGGCGATATCGGCGTCGGCGCCAGAGAGATCGGTTATCTTTTCGGTATGTACAAAAAACTGCGTAACGAATTCACCGGGGTGCTGACGGGCAAGAGCCTCAACTGGGGCGGCAGTCTGATCCGGCCCGAGGCCACAGGTTACGGTACTGTCTATTTTGCCGCTGAAATGCTGGCTGCTGCGGCCAATGAGTCTCTGGAAGGAAAGACCTGTCTGGTCTCCGGCGCCGGTAACGTGGCCCAGTATACTGTAGAAAAAATTTTGGAACTGGGCGGCAAGACGATGACCCTGTCCGACTCCTCAGGCTACATCTATGATGAAGAGGGGATTGACCGGGAGAAGCTGAACTGGATCATGGAGTTGAAAAACATCAGGCGGGGCAGAATCAGGGAATATATTGAGCAATACCCCAACGCGGTCTACACTGAGATCGAGCCGGGCAGGGATTATAATCCTCTCTGGGACCACAAGGCCGACTGCGCCTTTCCCAGCGCCACGGAAAACGAGATTAATGAAAAGGACGCGCAAAATCTTGTCAACAATGGTGTGAGGTTGGTGGCGGAAGGGGCAAACATGCCGTCAACTCCAGAGGCGGTCAATGTTTTTGTCGACAACAAACTACTTTACGCGCCGGGCAAGGCGGCCAATGCCGGCGGGGTGGCAGTGTCCGGGCTTGAAATGGCCCAGAACAGTATGCGGCTTCGTTGGCCCAGGGAAGAGGTCGATGAACGTTTGAAACATATTATGAAATGTATTCACAAGACCTGTCTCGACGCCTCGGAGGAATATGGCCAGTCTGGTAATTATGTGGCAGGCGCCAATATTGCCGGTTTTGTCAAGGTGGTCAATGCCATGCTGGATCAGGGGTTGGTGTGACTCGAGGGGCAGAGGTTCAAAGGGGGATTGAGGGGGATTTTTCGGCGGGGAGTTACATCACCCCACACTGAGATTCCTCGTTTAACCACTTCAATACATATCATACCGGGTCAATACGCCGTCCAGGCCGCCGTTGGCAAGGGGTTTTTTCCAGGTCGGCTTAAGGCCGATGGACTTGATCAGCTCTTTTTTGCCGAAATAGAGAATCGCCGTAGAACCTGTGCACTTTTGTTTTAAAAAATCTCCAAATTCTTTCATGAACACGGCCATGTCCCGGCCTTTTTCCAGGCGGATGCCGTAGGGCGGGTTTGTGATAATAAGTTTATTTTGCAGATCGTCTCTTTCCTGATAAGGGAGTGTTTTGAGATTGATTTTGTTGCCATGGGGGAGAAGAGCAAGGTTCTTGCCGGATGCTGCCACGTCCCGGCCCGAGATGTCCGAGCCTGCGATGAGTTCCGGGGGGAGTTCCCGAATGGCATTGTCCGCCTCTTTTTTGACCCGGTGCCATAGAGATTCATCAAAATCGTCCATCATCTCAAA
>JAGHCC010000206.1 GCA_021160685.1 Desulfobulbaceae bacterium
AAGGCGATTTTGACGATTAGATTAAATCGGGTATCGGGGTAAATTATACTCTCCGATACCCGCTTGGTAAAAGACAGAATTAAATCTTAATTTTCTCTTTTACATCCTCTATTTCCTTTTTCAGGGAAGCGGCTTCCTTGACGCCGGGGATCTCTTCCTCGGCCTGCCGCAGTCCCCTTTTAAAGGAACTTATACCCTTGCCCAGACCCGCGCCGATCTCAGGGAGCTTTTTACCGCCAAAGACCAGAAAAGCTATGGCAAAAATAACGACTAATTCAGGGGTTCCCAAACCAAACATAAGCACCTCTCAACCTATAAGATTAAAGCAAGACCTTCTTTTTTTCTCCAACCATCAGGTGGAAGAATCTTCTTTATCCTCTTCTATCTTTTTCGAATCTTTGTCATCCTTGGTGGCCGACTTAAAATTTTTAATCCCCTTTCCAAGACCGGAACCGATCTCGGGAAGTTTGCCGGCCCCAAAAATAATCACGATAATGACCAGAATAATGACCAATTCCGGCATTCCAAGTCCAAACATGATCCGCCTCTTTTACTTGACAAAAATTAATTATATTCTAAAAATAGTCTCAATTCATATTTACTTGAAAATGACGGATTAGGAAACTAATTTTTGTCACTCATGAACTGTCCACTCTTATCTGACGCCGTCACAATGGCGCCATGGGGCCTCAAGCTCTTTTGAGTAAGCCCAAAGGCCAGGGAGACCTAAATGGAACTTGTCAAAATTATTTGCGCTGTTCTTTTACCACCGCTGGGAGTATTTTTCCAAGTCGGCATTGGAAAGCATTTCTGGATCAATATCATATTGACCCTTTGTGGTTATATTCCCGGTATTGTCCATGCAATATGGGTCATCGCCAAAAAAAAATAAAAATAACCAGGCACACTCGAAGTGTTACAAGATTACGCCGTTTTTTTGTTCGTTTCCAAGGCGTGAAAATTGGCGCATAGCAGCGCTATGTAACTATTTTCGCAACGCAGAAAACGGACAAAAAGGCAAGTAAGGTTGTGACACTTATTTGTGCACAGGCCCTAATGATGCCGGTGCGCCGATTCTTCACTGAATACCAATCCGGCAATGGCGATACCGGCAAAGAAGATGACCAAATCCTTTATCAGGTACTGCCCTTCCGGGCTGGGAACAAACGGGAAATGGACAAAACAGATATCAGGATGGAAAAAAATGCCAGTATGGTGCCGGGGATTCGAATGAACTGGAGTAAGATTGAAAACCGGAGCAAAGGCCGGTAAATGAGGGTAATTCCGATCGCGACTTCCCACCAGCCCAGAACGGGAAGAACAAATTCCGGTGGAAACAGATAGATTGTATGAACGAGGAGTGAGGTGGTTGTCTTCTCCCCAAACGGTTTAAGAAGGCCAAACCAGACAAAGATCAAACCTAATGAAAGGCGATGCAGCCTGTTACCGTGTCTGTGAAAAATGCCGAATATTTTCCGGTCAATGGCGTAAATTCGACGCCATATCTGCTGTGAGGCAAACTTTCTCATCTGTTTTACCGGGCTACTAATCAGCCGCGATCAGCCTCCCGAGTTTTCCCCTCATTTTCTGAGACAGAAAAATTGTCAATCTCCTATCCGCGCTCTCGGGATTGCCTTGAACAACAGGCTCGATTCTTTTTGACGTTCACGGAACGAGAACTCTGGAAAAACCGGGAGGCAGCCTCAATTCAAACTCGTCTCTGGAAAAAGAAATATCTTCGAGCCAGTCCATGAACTCTAACTCTATGGAACTGTTATGGAGAAGAGACTTGACCGTGATCCTGCCGGGCAGAGGACAGGGTTCAGCCGTATAATCGTCATAAAAGATATTCATAATAATCTCGTCATGATCATCAACGATGAGATGACGGCGGATGACCAGGCCCTGCGGATCAAAAAGAACCAGGCTCATCATATCGCTCTGTTTATAATTCATTTTAAACCAGTACCCCAGCCCCTCTTCATCCCGGCTGACATTCCTGATCTGAATAATACCGGGTGAAAGCCTCCCCACGAGCCAATAAAATGTCTGCTCCGGCTGAAAACCATCCGGCGCGTACTTAGCAAACGTTTCTCCTGAAACACTGCCTTTATAGCCCTTGGACTCAGGGATACTCAAATAACGAAAGATCTCACCGTCGCTCACCAAAACAACCAGAGGCTGGCCCAGGAGATTGACACCGACGAATTTTAACGAAGAGGGCCTCATGGCCTGCAAATAGCCGTTGATGGTCCCGGCATAAAACAATGACTTGAATTTGACGTTGACGGCCGCGTCAACACAGCAGCCGCACTCACGCTGTTGACTGATCATCGTCTTGAACAGACTGATCGCATCCCGCTTCTCAACTGCTGTTATGTCAAGGGTATGGGGCAGGACGGAGCACCCGCCAAGAAAAAAAAGAAGAAAAAGAATCCTGAAATGCGAGAAGGCTCTACTCACTATCACGGTTCCTGATTTCCCTGATCTTTACTATGACCTGCTCCTTTTTGTCCTCGTCCTGATAAAGAGCAGCCGCCTGCAGGTAAAAAACAAGAGCCTTTTCTGGTTCACCTTTTTTCAGATAGGCATCACCAAGATGCTCATTAATTGTTGGATCGTCATTCTGCAGGGCCACCGCCTTTTCAAGCTCCTCCACGGCCCGGCTGAAATCTCCTATCTTAAAATAAACCCAGCCCAGACTGTCTTGAACATAGCCGTCTTCGGGCTTCAGGATGACGGCCCGACTGACATATTCCAATGATTTTCCAAGATTAATCCCTCTATCAGCCCAAGTATACCCCACATAATTCAAAGCATTGGGCTCATCGGGATCAAGCAGCAAAACCTTCTCCATCTGGACGATCGCCTCGTCAATCTCCCCGAGGCGGTCAAGAAAAAGAGCGTATTCAAATAAGACCTTTACGTTATCGGGAAACGCTTTTACAGCCTGCTTGAAAACAGCCCGCCCTTCTTCAGGTCTGTCCTCTTTACGATACAGAGAGGCCAGAACAAAATAAAATTCCTTCCGCCTTGTCTCCTCGTTGCCAATCAACTCCTGCAATAATTTTTCCGCACCATCAAGATCCTTTTCTTCCTGCAAAATTCGGATTCGCATGAGAATACTGTCCTCAAAGACATCCGATTCCGGCTGAATAGTGGCCAGCACCTGTCGGGCCTGAGGGAGTTTGCCTGATTCATAATAGGTCAGGGCGAGCATGGTGCGAACCGCATCCGGGGCATTCCTGTTTTCCGATAACACCCGGGAAAAATGTTCGGCCGCCTCATCAAATCTCTTCTGGTCAAGCAGGATTCTGCCAATAGTCAGATCAAGTCTTTCATCATCCTCCCGGATACTGCGCAGCCTTTCAAGCTCACCCAGCGCTTCGTCTATTTTTTTCTGATGGAGATAAAGACGGATCAACCGTTCTGTTGCCTCGTCATTTGTTTCTTCATGTTCAAGAATACTTAAATAAACGTCCTCGGCATCTGTAAAACGTTTCCCAGACTCATAAAACCCGGCAAGCTCCATGGCCAACGGCGCAGACCAATTCAAATCCAGGGCTTTATGATAGGCATCAAATGCCTTATTATAAAAACGCAGTTCCCGGTAAAGTTTGGCCAGATAACTGTATCCCATGAAAGAATACGGATCAACAGCGACAAGATGTTCAAGGGTTTTTCGGGCCTGGCCGTAGTCTCGTTTTTTTGCATACAAAGCGCCAAGAAGCAGCAAGCTATGCGTATCATCCGGCTCAATCTTCAAAATGGCAAGATAGGTCTTTACGGCATCGTCATAGCGATCCATGGCAGCATAAAGATTTGCCAACAGGGAACGGGCATCCAGATCATCCGGATTTGCCGCGATGATTTTTTCAAGGGCGACGACGGCCTGTTCATTTTTGCCACTGTTCATCAACAACATGGCCCGTTTCATGGCGATGGAATGAGCTCCAGGATCACAGACCAAGGCCTTTTCATAGGCTTCCATGGCCTCTGCAAATTTTCCCTCCAACTCGGCGGAACGCCCCCACATAAAATAAAAATAGGAACAGGCCGTATCAACAGAGTCTGAATACGATTCAGAATCCAATGCCAGCGCGGGATTAGATTCCTCTGTCTGGAGTCCCGAGCAGGAAGAACAGAAAAGAAGAAGGCTGAAACCTAAACAGATTATTTTTTTCATAGACACTTGAACCTTTGAACCTCTGAAGCCGAATTATCACGATCTGCTGAAAAATCTCCCTAACCCACTAAAGTGGAAGTGGACTTAGAATTTTTAGGATAAGTGCCTCGAAGGTCTCACTACGTTCGCTATCTGGCGGTAGACATAACTACCTGATTTCAAGAGAACTTCCTAAGTTCGAAGTCTACGCTTATCTCTTGTTTTTTTATGACAACCTTTCAAGAGTAAAGCACTAAATCCCTCTTTTCCAAAGGGAGACTTTTCGGATATATCCTTAAAGTTGATGACATTAAATTGTATACGGTAAACGAAAAAGAAGCAAAAAAAAGCGACAACATCATGGATTTGTGATCATTTCCAGGACCCGTGCCTCAATACTCAAGACATCCCTTCCAATAATCCTGACCGGACATTGAAGGCGTTCGTCATGACATAAACCGAGAATAAGAAGATTGAGATGTTCGATATACCCTTTGTTCAACGATGCCTTTCCCTTCTCATGAACAAGAGGAATGGCCGGCTGGAGGATAACAAGGCGGCTGAAAAGAATATTCGTCACATGAAAACAATGATCCAGATACGCCTCGAGTTCAACGAAATCGACTTCAGTCCCCCCCTGAATATCACCAAGGGTGTATGCCATCATGTCAATGGGTGTTCTGTCGGTTATAAAACCACCGGTTTCCCGACCCCAGATTTTTTCCGCCTCTTCGATAATTTTATGCTGAATCCAGATTCTGGTGGAAAAATCCATTTTATCAGAAGGTTTCAGGCCGTTTTCGGCAAAAACCCTGCTGGTGGATGTGCGCAGGAAAGGAATTCCAAGACTGAGGGCAACTTCAGCGGCCAGTGTTGTTTTGCCGGTGCGATGACTGCCGCATAAACCGATTTTTTCTTTTAACATGGAATCATTTCCCGATTAGCGGCAATGCGACCGGCCAGATGAACTGCGGCCTGAAGGCTTGCAGGATCCGCCACACCCTTGCCGGCAATATCATAGGCCGTGCCGTGATCCACCGAGGTCCTGACAATGGGCAGGCCGAAGGTCACATTAACACCATCACTGAAATGAAGCAGTTTAAACGGAATCAACCCCTGATCATGGTACATGCAAACCACTGCGTCATACTCTCCTGCGGCTGCCTTGGAAAAAACCGTATCCGGCGGAAAGGGTCCGTGCACATGACATCCATGCCTGGCAGCCATATTGATTGCCGGAGAAATCACTTTGATTTCCTCATCGCCGAAAAGTCCGTCTTCACCCGCATGGGGATTGAGACCTGCCACTGCGATTTTCGGTGCAGCAATGGCAAAATCACGCCGCAGGGCGTGGTCCGTTGCCATGATCATCCCGGCAACGCTTTCCCTGGTCAGCAACTGCGCCACCTGGGCAAGTCCCACATGAATCGTCACTAAGGTCACCCTCAGGCTGCCACCAGCCATCATCATGCCGTATTCCCGTGATTTGCATAAATCAGCAAGCATCTCGGTATGTCCTGGATAGTTATACCCTGCCGCCTGCAGACTGGACTTGGCAATGGGACAGGTGGTCATTGCGGACAGCATTCCATTTTGAAGAAAACGTACCGCAGTTTCAATATAAAGGGCCATGGCCCGGCCGGTCCGTTTATCCGGTCGGCCCCAGTGAAGAGTTGCCGGATCAAGGCCACGGTCAGGGGCCAAAACCGGAATGGTTCCCAGCAGTATATTCTGCCCCGGTTGCCAGGCAACAATTTCAGCATCCAGACGCAATTCCCGGGCGCACCAACGCAACACCTCTGGATCGCCGATGACAACGGCCTGTTCTTCCGCCGTGTGGTAATCAGAGGCAAAAAACTTTAAAATTATTTCAGGACCAATGCCCACGGGACACCCCATGGTAATGGCCACTGGTAGATGTGATGTTACCTGATTCATCCGCTTGCCCCCCTG
>JAGHCC010000364.1 GCA_021160685.1 Desulfobulbaceae bacterium
ACCCCCAGGCATCAATCAGGCCCGTCAAACCCAACAAAACGAAAATTGTCGCTCTAGCCGGAGTTATGGGCGGATTCAGCGCTATCTTCTGCGCTTACATCCGCCATTTCTGGCTGACAAATCGAGAAAGGCCGACTAACAAAGGCTAAACGAAAAGAGTAATAACTATGCTGTCACAAAAGGAAAAACTCTAGTCACCGGAGCAGATGGTTTTATCGGCTCTCGCCTGGCCGAAACCTTGATGCGTGTGGGCTGCGACGTGCTTGCATTTGTATTTTACAACTCCTTTAATTCCTGGGGCTGACTGGATTACAGCGATACTGAGATCAAAGAAAATTTGGAGGCCTTTGCTGGCGAATATTCAAACTTCTTGAATATGTTTTTGCAAAAATCTCAATTAACCTTAATACGTTTTTGAGTTCCTCTAAGAAGAAACAAAAAACATAACCAAATGTACGGCACTACACTCTTATGAAAGAAATTTTGCACCTAATAGGGAGAGACCAGCCACTCTTCATTGAAGATACTCGAAAACACGATGAAACAATGAAAAGGATTGTTTCATCATCATCTTTTCTCGTCATCGGGGGTGCCGGTTCTATCGGTCAAGCCGTCACCAAAGAGATTTTCGAACGTAATCCAAAAAAACTTCATGTTGTCGATATCAGTGAAAATAATTTAGTTGAGCTGGTACGTGATATTCGCAGCTCCTTTGGTTATATCGACGGGGAATTTAAAACATTTGCCCTTAATATCGGATCCGATATTTACGATGCATTTATCGATGCCGACGGTGATTATGACTATGTACTTAACCTTTCGGCTCTCAAACATGTTAGGAGTGAGAAAGACCCTTACACCTTGATGCAAATGATAGAGAGCAATATTTTTAACACCGACAAGACATTACACCAATCGATTAATAAGGGAACGAAAAAATACTTCTGTGTTTCAACTGATAAAGCCGCCAACCCTGCCAATCTGATGGGGGCAAGTAAGCGGATCATGGAAATGTTTTTGATGCGTCGTAGTAAAGATATCGAAATTTCGACGGCAAGGTTTGCCAATGTCGCCTTTTCAGACGGATCGCTCCTGCACGGGTTCAACCAACGCATCCAGAAACACCAACCAATAGTGGCCCCCAATGACATTAAACGATATTTTGTCACACCCAAAGAATCTGGAGAACTGTGCCTGATGAGTTGCATCTTTGGCGAAAACCGGGATATTTTTTTCCCTAAACTCTCCGAAGCACTACATCTGATCTCTTTTGCCGATATTGCTGTCAAATATCTTGACAACCTTGGTTACGAACCACATCTTTGTCAAAGTGAGGATGAGGCGAGAGCCTTGGCTAAAACCCTTGTAAATCATGGCAAATGGCCATGCCTGTTCAGCAAAAGCGACACAACTGGTGAAAAAGATTTCGAAGAATTCTTTACGGATGAAGAGGAACTCGATATGACCCGCTTTACAAACCTCGGCATAATAAAAAATAAACCCATCTACAACGATGTCCTGTTAAACGAATTTGAAGAGACAATCCGAAGCTTTCGAAGATCCGGGCACTGGAGCAAAGGGCAGATTGTCGAACTATTTTTCAGATTGATACCCGATTTCGACCACAAAGAGATGGGGAAATATCTCGATGAGAAAATGTAATTGATGAAATACCAGGATACGATTGACTTTATCCGTTCACTTTACAAAACGGATGAATTTATATCTCTTCACGCCCCGGTTTTTAGGGGCAATGAAAAGACATATCTCAACGAGTGCATCGACTCAACCTTTGTTTCCAGCGTTGGGAAATTTGTGGATCGTTTTGAAAATATGGTGGCGGAATTTGTCGGTGCCAAATTCGCAATCGCCACGGTCAACGGAACGGCGGCATTGCATATCGCCCTAAAACTGGTCGGCGTTGATAAAGAAAGTGAGGTGATTACCCAGCCACTCACATTCATCGCGACATGCAATGCCATTAGTTACTGCAACGCCAAACCGGTCTTCGTCGATGTTGATAAAGATACGATGGGGCTGAGTCCCGAAAGCCTCGCAGCGTTTCTGAAAGAGTATACGGCGATGCAAAACGGTATTTGTATTAACAAAATGACAGGCCGAAAGATAGGAGCCGTTGTTCCCATGCATACATTTGGCCATCCCTGCCGTATTGACAAGATTGCCAAAACCTGTAACAAATATAATATTCCCTTGATTGAGGATGCTGCCGAGAGTCTCGGAAGTTACTACAGAGGTAAGCATACCGGAACATTCGGTAAAATATCCGCCTTCAGTTTTAATGGCAACAAAACCATCACAACCGGTGGTGGCGGAATGATTGTGACTGATAATGAGAAGCTTGCAAAAAGGGCAAAACATATCACTACTACGGCTAAAATTCCACATCCGCATGAATATCTTCACGATGAGATCGGCTACAATTACCGCCTGCCTAATATCAATGCCGCCCTGGGTTGTGCCCAGATGGAAAAGTTGGCAGAAATCCTGGCCAACAAACGCGAGACGGCCGAAGCATACCGCCGTTATTTTTCCAAACGTGCCGATATTAGCTTTTGTTCTGAACCTGAAGGCGCAACCAGCAACTATTGGCTCAACGCCATTATACTTGAAAACACCCGGGAGAGAGACGTATTTCTCAAAGAGAGCAATGACGCCGGCGTCATGACTCGACCCATCTGGCGTTTGATGAACCGGCTGGGAATGTTCAAAAATGCTCTGCATGGGTCGCTTGAAAATGCACATTGGCTTGAAAGTCGTGTGGTCAATATTCCTAGTGGGGTTCGTTCAAGAATAAAAAAATAATTCACGACAGTGGCGGACACTGTGATGTCATTGTTGATATGGAAAAAAGATGAGATGCACATCATGACCGATATCCTTGAAACTGTAAAAAAGGCTGTTGGTGCTGCCGGTTGCCGAACAATTGGAGTGTCGGCTGATCAACATTCCGAGCGGCGCCTGGCTGGGAGCTTCTGAAAATGACAGCAAGTAACCTCATCCCTAAAATTGCGATCTTCGGAGCTTCCGGATTTGCCCGGGAGGTTGCTGACATCTGCCTGGCACTTGGTTGCCAGGATATTGTTTTCCTGGATGTAAACCCTGCGCAGAAAACCTATTTCGGTTATCCTCTGTATGGTGATCCTGAAATCTCCAGGCTAGCAGCTCAAGGGTGGCTATTTGCTCTGGGGATTGGCGACAACCAACTGCGGCAAAAAATTTATTCCCGTTTTTCCCATCTTCCCTACCCCAACCTGGTTCATCCCTCGGCGACTTTTGGTGCCTTCGGCCAGCAGGAACCGCTGCAGGGGAAAAAAGGTAATATCATTTGTGCCGGAACTCGTTTTACCAATCAGATAACATTCGGTAACTTTGGCATATTTAATCTCAATGCCACCGTTGGTCACGACTGTCTTATTGAAGATTTCATCAATCTTGCTCCCGGAGTTAATATATCCGGCAACGTGCATCTGGAAAAAGGTGTTTATATTGGTACCAACGCCGTCGTTCTGCAGGGAAAGGACATTGATCATAAAATGCGAATTGGTAGCTTTGCAACCGTTGGCGCTGGAGCCGTGGTCACGAATGATGTTGCGCTCCGCACCACGGTGGTTGGCATTCCGGCCCGGCCCCTGGATCGCTGACTGATGTCCCTCATCGACCATAATGACCAGAGACGACTGGCCTTTATGACCGTGGTTTTCCCCGGTATTGAACCCTTTCTGCCCGACTATTTTGCTTCTTTGGTCGGCCAGCAGGAATCATCGCAGTTTGATATCGTACTGGTCAATGATGGCATTGCCGACCTGGACCCGTATTTGCCTTCCTGGCCAGCCGCCATCAGGGTGATAGATGGCTGTGGTCGTCCGGCCGAAAATCGTTTACTTGGTTTCCAGTTCCTGGTGAGCAATGGCTATGACTTGGTGGTGTTCGGTGATGCAGATGATTTTTTTGCTCCCAACCGGGTGGCCCTTTCCCGGCAGCTCCTGCACCACTACGATATTGTAGTCAACGATGTTGACTTGGTCGATCAGCAGGGTCAGGTAATAGAACTTCGCTATTTTTCCCATCGACTGCCTGATAAATCCCAGATTGACTTTTCTTACCTGAGCGACAAAAATATCTGCGGTCTTTCCAATACCGCCATCAGGGTTTCCTGGCTGGATGATGTTGTTCTGGAAGAAGATATTATTGCTGCTGACTGGGCGTTGTTTACCGCGCTGCTGGGTCGTGGAGCGCGGGCGATTTTCACCAGCAAAACCACCACCGCATATCGACAGCATGGGGCAAACTGCATCGGTTTGGGCGGCAGCCCTGATGAAAGTTGCATTTCCCTCGGAATTGGAGTAAAAATCCAGCAATATAGTTTTCTTGAGCGGCAAGGTTACCGTTATGCCGGTAAACAGAAAAATGAATGTGAACAGCTGCGCCACTGTTTTGATGAGGATCCTGATTTTCGCCGCTGGTATGTTATGTGGGTGAAAAATCATCGGCAGGATCATACCCTGTGGTGGGAGGAGATCATGATTCCGGAGGAAAAACCATGGAAGTAATGTTGACCGAGACGAGGGCTGTAGGTTCTGGCCATGAACCCTATGTCATTGCCGAGATTGGCGCCAACCACAATGGCGATATGGATCTGGCCCGGGATTTGATGCGGGCAGCTCATGAATGCGGTGCCGATGCAGTTAAATTTCAATCGTGGACCCCGGATTCATTGGTTTCTAACGGAGAATATGAACGCAACCAGCAGTATACTGATTCACCCCATAAACATTTTGGCTCTTTGCGGGAAATGGTAGAAAAATATTACCTGCGGGAAGAGCAGCATTTTGAACTTAAAACATATGCGGATGAACTTGGAATTGATTTCTGTTCAACCGCCTTTTCTCTAGAAGAGATTGACCTTCTTGTCCGCTTGGATGTGCCCTATTTTAAGGTTGCTTCTATGGATATCAACAATCTTCCCTTGCTGCAAGCTATGGCACGAACCGGAAAGCCCCTGGTGGTTTCAACCGGTATGGCAACACTGGCGGAAATTGAAGCCGCAATCAAGACCATCGAAAATGAGGGCAACCGCGCCATCGTTTTACTGCACTGCATTTCTATCTATCCTCCGGAGTTTGGTGATATCCATTTGCGTAACATCGGTATGCTTGAACAAACTTTTGGATATCCCGTTGGTTTTTCGGATCATTCCCTGGGCACGGCAATCCCCCTGGCGGCCGTGGCCCTCGGCAGCTGCCTGATCGAGAAACATTTTACTCTTTCCCATGAGCTGCCCGGCTGGGATCATGAAATTTCGGCTACCCCGGAGGAGTTACAAACCATTGTTCAGGAAGGACGGCATATATTTCAGGCTCTCGGCAACACCTGTAGACAGGTGTTGCCGGCGGAAGAAGAGAAGAAGAAGTCTTTTCGTCGCAGCCTTGTACTCAGTCATGATCTGCCTGTAGGGCATCTCCTGCAAGTGGAAGACCTGCTGTGCAAGCGGCCGGGAACCGGCATCCGTCCCGATGAGCTTACCTACGTGGTTGGCCGACAGCTGAAAACTTCATTACGACAAGATGACCTGCTTTCCTGGAGTGACTTACTGTGAGTACCGTTGCCTGCATCATTGCACGGACTAATTCAACCCGTCTGCCAGGGAAAGTACTGAAAAAAATCGATGATCATTCAATGATTGAGATTATCATCAGGAGGCTTAAAAAATGTCGTGAAGTTGACTCTATCTATGTGTGCACCTCTACCGAACCAGATGACCGGGTGCTGCTGGAGATCGCCGCCGCTCAAGAAATCAAAAGCTATGCGGGAAGCCCTGAAGCAGTCATTGAGCGAATGCTCTCGGTGGCGGAGGTGGAAGGATCTGACAACCTGGTCCGCATCACCGGTGATAATATTTTTACCGATCAGGCGTACCTTGATATCATGATTTCCCGCCATCAGCAGCATCAGGCTGAGTATACTCGTACCGAGCACCTGCCCATTGGCATAACGGCCGAAGTCATGAACAGTGAAACCCTTGCCCGGTGTGCCGCCGCCATCCCCATCGAGTATACCCAATACCTGCTGCTCTATATGTTTCAGCCCGAGCGCTTCCGCTGCCTGGTGCTTAATCCCGTAAAGGAACACATCCATCCCTACTGGTCTTTAACCGTAGATACTCCAGAGGACTGGCAACGCACCTGTAAAATCATTTCACAGGCCGGATCCCCTTTTATCTCCTATGACCGCATCAACTCTATCTGTTGCGAACATGAAATTCCTCATCTTACATTCCAGTCGACCGGTCTGGTGAATTTCCCCGCCGGGATCCAGTTGTGCTATGAGGCATTCCGCACGGAGATGGAACAGAGAATCTCTAATTCACACCGGGAAAGGGTAACCATGGTTCAATATCAAGAGGCTGTCAATGAATGAGATAACCCTGGTGGCGGAAACCGCATTTTCCCATGAAGGAGACCTTGACTACCTGCTGAAACAAGTGGAGGATGCGGCAAAGGGGGGAGCCGATGCGGTTAAATTCCAAAGTCTCCTGAAACCGGAACAATATTTTGCCCCTGGACACCCCTCCATTGCCCGGATTGCCGACATGGTTTTCAATTCACAGGAGTGGGATGAGGTGATAAACCTGGCAGTTTCCAGTGGTTTGCAAGTCATTGTTCTGCCCCTGGAAAATGCCGCCTTTAGCTATTGTCTTGAAAGGATTCCACGCATTAAAGCGGTAGAGTTGCATTCCGTCTGTTTTCATGATTTCCATCTACGGCAATTACTGAGAAAATGGCCGGGAACCAAAATCATCGGTATCGGTGGTCGGCAACTTTCCGAGGTTATGGAATTACTCAAGGTATTGTCTTCAGATAATTCCGCTATTGTTCTCATGGCTGGCTTCCAGTCATTTCCTACCATGATTACCGACCTCGAACTGGCCAAACTAGCTCATTTTGCGGCGGAAACAGGTTGCACCATGGGATATGCCGATCATACCGCTCATGATGATTCTGCTTTTCACCAGTTAAATACTGTTGCCTACTTTCTGGGAGCTCGCTGGTTTGAAAAGCATCTGGTGGTGAGCCGTGAGGAATCACGAACTGATTATGAGTCCGCAGTCGACTGGCCGGAGTTTCAGCGAATAAAAGAGCATTTCCAGGAGTTGTTTGCCTGTTTGGGGGAAGGTGATGCGGAAAAACTCAACGAACGGGAAGTTGTCTACCGCGACCGTGAAAAGTGCCTGGTGACCGTCGCGCCACTGGCTTCTGGGGATATTTTTAGTTGGACCAATCTGGCTCTCAGGGTATTGCCACAAAAAGGTGGTTTGAGCGGCCGGCACTTATCAGAAATTGTCGGTTGCCGGTCTGTTCGCGCCATAAAAAGTGGTGAGATGGTAGGTTTTGAGGACATCAAATGAATATAGAGCAATATATTGTTGATGGCGGCAAAACCATCCGCACAGCCCTGCAGAAGATGAATGAGGGCGGCCAGGGATTTATTGCCGTCTA
>JAGHCC010000260.1 GCA_021160685.1 Desulfobulbaceae bacterium
GGATAAATGTGGTTCCTTTTTCCTTCAGTTAAAAAGCCTTCTGCCGACAGTCAATACCTGCTCAAGGCCTCAGCCAGCTCCTCCCTCACCTCATTTGCAAGTTCCGCCGGGGCCAACACCCGCGCCATTTTTCCCCAGGAAAGCACCCAGCGTTTGACTTCCAGTAAATGGCTCACGGAAAATGTCAGCAGAATGCTCCTGTCGTCATTGTCAACAATTTCCTGGTTCTCATGCCATTTTCGTTCTTGGATATACGGCGCGGCTTGGGCTGAAAACCAGATTTTCACCTTGTATTCCCTGTCACTCCACTGGACGCCGAAACGGGTCCGGCATGTCTTTTTAAAATCAAAATCAGCGGGGATTGAAAAAACAGGACCGGTCTGCTCCGTCTCGTTGATCCGTGACAGGGCAAAGGTGCGGATATCTTTTCTGGCGTGGCAAAAGGCAATTACATACCAATCTCCCTGATAACTCACGAGGTGATACGGGTCGATAAGTCTTTTCGTTAGCCTGGCACCAGGTTTTGCATGGCTGATTTTGATGGTTGATGAGGTGCGCAGCCCGGAAAAAACAGCCTCCCAGACCGTTGCGGAAATCTGCGGCAGCGGGCCTTTGAAAAAAGAGAATTTATGGTCGAGAAAGGATGGGTCAACCGTAATTTTTTCAGGAAGGGATTCTGAGATTTTTGTGAAAACAGATTTGAGCCGGTTGTAAATCGGTGTGTTTTCATATTGTCTGAGAACCTTTTCCGCAATGAAAATGGCAAAGAGATCACTGTCGTTTAAGGCCATGGCCGACAGCTGATAACTGTCTTCGGTGTAATAATACCCCCTTTCTCGGGCATGGTAGGCAAGAGGCGCGTCGAGCGTGTTGCGTAAATAATCAAGATCGCGCTGGATGGTTTTGCTGCTTACCTCCCATTCCAGGCCAAGGGAGGTGCAGTTGGGGTATTCTCCAGCCCTTATTTTTTTGTCAATAAAGAGAAGGCGGCTGTGTTGGGGTTTAAATTTTTTCATTTTTTTCCAATTTTATTTTTCGGTAGGACTCTATCTGTCCTACCACCTTTTGTATAGTGGGTTAAACAAAGTGGAATTGCAAGAAAAAAATGAAAATGGAGGTCATCATGGGAAAAATCATGCAGCTTGAGACAAATTATCAGCCGTTTACGCCGTTGGTGTGCGAAAGTGATTTTTTGAGCGCCGGTCCTTATGAGCCATGCCGGGAAAGAGTGACCCTGGACGAGGCCGTGAAAGAGGGACTGATTGAAGTTGTTCAGGTCGATCATTTCAATCACATCCCCCAGGTGAAAGTTTCCAACCATTCAGCCAGAAAAATTTTATTGTTCAGCGGCCGGGAGATTATCGGTCAGGGCGGCAATCGCGTTCTGACAATCAGCATTACCCTGCGGCATAACGCAAGCGTTGTCATCCCGGCCTTTTTCCTGGCATCAACTTATTTTTTTGATCAGGGTATGATTTCGATTCAGAAATACCTGCATCACTTCACGGCCATGGATAATCAGGCCGGCGTGGTTTACAGGGTGAACGGCAGAGTGTCGGGCGAACGGCATGGTGATTTTCCCCTTCGGGTTGAGGTGAGTTACTGCCAGTATGACGGCCAGAAGAAAATGATCAATTGACTACACAAAGTACAGGGGGGACGGGAAATAAAATTGATTAAATAGATGATTTTTTGAAACGTCTCAATCAGTGGTGGCAACCAAAAAAATCCCCCTCAATCCCCCTTTGCTAAAGGGGGAGGTTAGCAGTAGGCCACAACTTTTTGAGACGATGAGAATTTTTTAGTATGTCAGAAGCCTGTTTTATGGATCAGGAGAGCAGATGCTCGGCCAGGATTTTAAGGCCGATGCCAATCAGGATCAGGCCCCCGATGATTTCTACCCGCTTTCCCCAGATCAAACCGACTCTGCCACCGAGAAGCATGCCGGCCACGGTAAGAATCGCCGCAGTGATCCCGATAACAAGGGCCGGTGTCCAGACACTGATACCAATAGCCGCCAGGGAGAGTCCCACGGCCAGGGCGTCGATGCTGGTCGCGATGGAGAGCATGACCATGGTGGCTCCGCGAGTCGGATCTGTTTTATGTTTTGTTTCATCGCTGAAGGCTTCATAGATCATTTTGCCGCTAACAAAGGAAAGAAGGCCAAAAGCCAGCCAGTGGTCATAGGCGCTGATCAGGGATTGGACGCTTAATCCGGCAAGCCAGCCTAGAACGGGCATGAGTCCCTGGAAGAGACCGAAGTGAAAACTGAGGCGAAAAAGCTGTCTTTTGTTGACCGGATGAAGAACAGCGCCGGCGGCCAGTGCCACGGCAAAGGCGTCCATCGCCAGGGCCAGGGATATGAAGATGAGTGTCAGCGGACTCATTCAGCTGATCTTCAGCTTCTTCATCTTGCGCCACAGGGTTGTTTTGTGAATCCCCAGTTCCTCAGCGGTCTTGCGCCGGTTGCCATGATGTTTTTCCAGGGTCCGCCTGATCAGCCGGGCCTCGTTTTGGGCCATGGGATCGTCTTCAGCTGAGGTTGCAATGTCTGAAACTGTGGAAGACGCGTTGAGAAGATCCGCGGGCAGATGCGCCATTGTAATTTGATTTTCCCGGCAAAGGACAAAACAATGCTCGATGATATTTTCCAGTTCCCTGATATTACCGGGGAAGTTGTGCCGCATGAGACAACTCATGGCCTCCTGGCTTAATCCCTGGATGTTTTTTCCTGTCCGGCTGTTAAAGCGGCGGATAAAGTGTTCCACCAGCAGCGGAATGTCTTCTTTCCGCTGAGCCAGGGTGGGAAGGCTGATTTTGACCACATTGAGCCGGTAATAGAGGTCTTCCCGAAAAATTCCCCTGGCAACCAGTTCGTTTAGTTTTTTATTGGTGGCGGCAATGATCCGGACATCCGCCTTGACTGTTTGGGTGGCTCCCAGGGGTTCATATTCTTTTTCCTGCAGGACGCGCAGCAGCTTGACCTGCAGGGCTGTTGAGATATCGCCGATTTCATCAAGAAATATCGTGCCGCCACGTGCCAGTTGAAAACGGCCCGGTTTGTCTTTTTTTGCATCCGTGAATGCTCCTTTGACATAACCGAACAGCTCGGATTCCAGTAAAGTGTCGGGTAGGGCGCCGCAGTTGATAGCCACTAATTTTTTTAGCTTCCGGTCGCTCAGGTTATGGATTGCCCGGGCAAAGAGTTCCTTGCCGGTGCCGCTGGCGCCTTCGATGAGTACCGTTGCCTCGCTGGTGGCGATATCCGGCAGAACATCAAAGATACGTTGAATGGCATCACTTTTACTGACAATATCGCCGACAGTGAATTTGTTGTTGATCTCCTTCCTGAGCTGTTCCACGGTGGATAGATCCCTGAAGGTTTCCACCCCGCCGATAATTTTTCCCTCTTCATCTTTAAGCATGGCTGTGCTGATGCTGATGGGCGTCACTGTGCCGCTGCTGTCCAGGATATTGATGCGCTGATCTATGAGGGGTTCACCGGTTGTCATGGTTTTTTTGAGGGCGCAGTCCGACTGGCAGATATCAGCCCGGAAAACGTCAAAGCATTTCTGGCCGATGGCCTGATTTCGGGAAACTCCGGTGATTCTTTCGGCCGCCTTGTTAAAAGAGGTGATATTTTGCTCTTCATCCACGGTGAAAACTCCATCGGCAATGGAGTCAAGGATGATTTCTGTTTTTGATTTTTTTTTCAAAGTCACATTTTGAGAAGAAAGTGGTTGTCGAGTCGCACGCTTCCTGATATGTCAAGTTAGATTTAAATGTAAGACACTAATGGATAAATTTCAGTATGGTTTTTGTTTTTTTTTATAATTTTTCCGAGATACTTTAGTAAGAGATGAATTGCGAAGAAATTTTAGAGGAATTGAAAGACTTTGACGGGCGATTCCCCAGGCAGGCCCTTGAGGAAGCTTTGGGTCGCCGAGGGGAAATAACGCCCTTCTTGCTTGAAGTTTTAGAACATGCGGCCCTGAGCCATGACGATTTGCACAAGAACAGGTCCATAGCTCACATCTATGCGATGTTCCTGTTGGCTCAGTTTCGTGAAAAGAAGGCTCATCCGTTGATTGTCCGGTTTTTTTCACTGCCCGGAGATATTTCTCTGGAGCTTACCGGAGATGTGGTCACGGAAAATCTTGGCTCTATTCTGGCCTCGACCTGCGACAATGATATTTCCCTGATTACTTCTTTGATCGAAAATCAAGATATTAATGAATATGTCCGGGGTGCCGCACTTGAGGCGTTGATGTGCCTGGTTGCGGCCGGCCAAAAAACGGACGAAGAAATCAGTGCTTATTTTAGCAGGCTGTTTAAGGGCACTCTCGAACGTGAATATTCACATGCCTGGAGCTACCTGGTGGATGCGGCGGCCCGTCTCTGTCCGGAAGAGATGATGACCGATCTCGAACAGGCCTATGATGATGGCTTGGTCAACCATTTTTATATTTCACCGGCTGAAGCAAAGAAGTTGATAAAAATGTCAGCACAGGAAAAACGTGTCGCCCTTGAGTCAGACAAAGGGTTGTTTCTGGTAAGTGATGTGATTGCCGAGATGGAAAGCTGGGCCTGTTTTCGCCCCAGATCAAATAGTGAAAAATTGAAGCCGGAATCCAAAATTATTCCGGTGCGCCAAGATCCGAAAATAGGTCGTAATCAACCCTGTCCCTGTGGCAGCGGGAAAAAATACAAGAAATGTTGTTTAAGAAAGGAAGGATGATATGGAAAAAAATTGTTTGAACTGTAAGTTTTATAAGGTGGAAGATGTGGTCAGCGGCTTTTGCCGGAAACAATCCAGCGAGGGAGAGGTAGGTAAAAAAACGTACCAGATGGTACGGGCTGACGATGTCTGTGAAAAATGGATCGACGCCGGACAGCAGTACTTTATCCGCCTGGGATGGATCGAGTCCCAGAAAAAAAAGCAGCAGGATGGTGAAAAGGATAAATAAAAAACAGGGCTGAATGATACTGGCGCAGGTGTCAGGTTTATGATAATTTGTAAATCTATGCAAAGGACGAAAACGTCTTAGCCCAACTTTGTGCGAATCCTTCTCAAATGTTGTGTAAGTGCCTGAATTTTCGTAACGCGGTAAAAATAAAATACTGTAATATCAATAGGTTGTAATTTTAGCATCCTTTGTAGTGCCATAAAATTATAAAAAGGCTTGACGGAAA
>JAGHCC010000383.1 GCA_021160685.1 Desulfobulbaceae bacterium
CAGTAATGCCGAACTCGAAGTCGGTTTATGCCTGCAGGGTGCTTATTTGACTCTGCACCAATAACCTATTGAAAACATAACTCTTTGTGGTGGGATAATGTAAATATTCGGCTTGCTGTTATATTCTATAAAAAAACTCTTTTCTGTAGGAGCCCACTCCTCTGGGCGATTGTGGGCCTGAGCATCAAATCAATGCTTTATCGCCCAGAGGACTGGGCTCCTACAAAAAACCATTTTTAAAAATGCAACTTCCGCAAATACATTAAAAAATGAGCAAGCCGAATATTTACAGAATAATGTTAAAATCCTTACTACTTGACCGCCGGTTTCTCAGTCACGCTGAAACCAACAGCCTTGGTGTAGGTAATTTTTACCATGTCACCGACCTTGACCTTTTTCAGGTTTTCCGGATGTCGAGGTTTCACTGTCTTCAGTTGTCCATCCTTACTTTTCAGGGTCACCCTCTCCTTTTCCAGATCAATGGCCTCAATGGTGACCACAACGCTTACCTGACCAGCTGCCAGACCTGCTGGTTTCTCTCCAGGCTCTGACTTTACGACAACTTCCTCAGCAGATACGCCGGGCTCAATCTCATCGGGCCCGAATACCTGAATCGTCACTGCCTCGAGGTAGTCGATGGTCACCAGGTCACCGACTTCGATCTCATCAAGTTTTCCGGCCTCCTTATTAAGAGAGAAGGTAACGCTTTTTCCCTCTTTCCCCTTCAGTGTCACTTCACGTGACTTTCGATCAATTTTTTCCACTGTCGCCTCAATGGTGACTAGATCGGCATCCTGCACCATGGGCTTTTTATCGGCAACCGCCTTATCCGCAGCATGGGCAGAAAGACTCATCAGAACGATCAACAAACCTGCAACCAGAACTTTAATGGTCAGTTTCATTTAATTTCTCCTTTAAGAATAATTATTATTTAAAAAATACTTTCTACAAAATTCGTGTACAACAGTCAAGTGTTTTTAAAGGCTAATGTGGAGTACTTTATTTAATTTCCGTCCCTAAAAATCAGGCATCTGGAAAAGCGGTATCTCTTTGCCGGTGGGCGCTGACTCCAGGTCATCCGGTAAATTTTCGGCCGGCAACAGATTACCCCAATCGGTCCGCTGGCGCATCTCCTCCATTGTCTGCTCCGGGATAAATTCTTTGCCAAGACGAAGTTCCCAACCACCGCCCAGGGCCTTGTACATGGCTATCAAATTGATGGCGATGGATCCAGTGGTTGATGCCAGGTTGTCTTCCTGTTGGGTCAAAACTCTTTGGGTGTCTACAACGCGCTGGTAACTCGTCTCACCTTCACGGTACTGGAGCAGGGAAATATCGACAGAAGACTTATAATTATCGACGCTTTCAGAAATGAGCACAATCTCCTCTTGTGAGCGCAGGAAGCCGACCATAGCGTCTTCAACCTCTTGAGCTGCCTGGAGAACCGTGTTTTGGTAGTTGATCACATACTGCTGAAAGCGGGCATCCTGCATGCGGATGTTGTTTTTGAGCCTGCCATAGTTAAAAAAGGGCCACTGTACCGAGGGGCCGACGGAATAGGTGATGCTGTCACTGGAAAAAAGATCGCTGAAGTGAGAATCGTTAGAGAGAACACCGCCTTTTTCACTCGCCTGTAAACCGATGGAACCCATAAGCGAAAAACGAGGAAAGAGATCGGATTTTGCCACCCCGATTTTAGCACTCTGGGAGGCCGCTTGAAATTCTGCCAGTCGAATATCCGGGCGTCTCCGAAGTAACTCGGCTGGAATGCCCACTGCTACTTCTGCTGGTGCCGTAGGAATCAAACTTGGCTTGCCGAGCATGGCCTGCACATCGGCCGGGACGATTCCAAGAAGGACAGCGAGGGCATTCTTGGCCTGACGCAAGCTGATTTCAAGGCGCGGGATTGATGCCTCGGTTTGTTTAAGCAGTCCCTTGGATTGGGTTACATCGAGTCGAGTCGTCACACCATCATTATAACGCAAATCGGCGATTCGCAACGACTCGGTTTGGAGCCTGACATTTTCCCGGGCAATCTCTATCCGCGTTTCAAACGTTCTGATCACCACGTAAGTACGTGCGACTTCGGCAGTCAGGGAAACAAGAATGTCGTCATAGTTTGCCATGGTGGCATACAGACTTGCACTCTCGGACTCAACCCCGCGGCGGAACCGACCCCAAAAGTCCAACTCCCAGGCAGCGTCAAAACCCATCTGATAATTATAGGAAAATCTATCAGAATGTGCCTCATTCGCCCCGTTTTTGCTTAACTGATCAGCGCTGGCGCCTGCGCCAAAATTTTGCGTTTGTGGATACTGGAGACCGACAGCAACTCCTAATCGGGCCCGGGCTTCAAAGATGCGAAGTCCGCTGATTTGCAGGTCCAGGTTTTGCTGATAGGCGGTATCGATCAGATTATTGAGAACGGGGTCATTAAAAACCTTCCACCATTCACTGAAATCCGCCGTCTCACTCTTGAGTGTCGGGGCATCTTTTTCTATCCATTCCGGCTCAAGATCCACGTCCGGTTTTACAAAATCCGGTCCCACAATGCAGCCGCTGACGAGAAGAGCCACGGTGAGCATGCTCACCAAAGACAGACATAATTTCCCAGCAGAACCGGAAACCGAAAACAGGCTGATTCCGGGACGGGAAGATTGTCCCGGAGACGTGTTGACCGGCAGTTTTCTGTAAAACGAAATGGATAACATGATCGCTATACTCCTTGCAGCAAGCTAAAATATTTGTATAGAAATTAACAAGGTTCAGAGTTGCTGATACCCATACCCTCTTAAACTCTAAATTTTGAACCTTAAACCTTGAACTTTGAACTTTGAACAAGGTCTTTAATTAACCTATTTTCCGCTTTCAGATTTAGAATCATGTTTCGAGGCGGTCTCAGGCTTGACGACCATGCCGGAACGAACCTTCTGCACTCCTTCGACAACCACCTGTTCACCCGCTTTGAGTCCTTTGGTGATGACCCAATGGTGTTTATAAGAAGTCCCAACTTCAACCTTTCTATTCTCAATCTTATTGCCCTGGCCGATAACAAAAACATTTTTGCCTGCCTGGGTCTCCACCAAAGCTGTTTCGGGAATTAGCAATGCATCGGGGTTATCACCCAGGATCAACCGGACCGGAGCGTACTGGCCTGGAATCAGGTCGTAATCACCTATTTCAGTGAATTTGTTTGGAAAAATACCACGGACGGTGACGGAGTCGGTCGTTGGATTGATTCGGAAGCTTAAAAAGTCAACCTCGCCCTGCTCCTGAAAACTACTGCCGTCGGGCAACAGGAGTTCTACTTTCATCTTCTTGACCGGAAAGACTTTCCCTTTCCGTTTCAGCAATTGAATATCGTAAGCCTGGTTGCGACTGATGTTAAAAATCACGTATATCGGATCCATCTGCACAAGTGTTGTCAGCACATCTCTTTGTTTCTCCACCAGGTTTCCCTCATCGATTTGGCTCTGCTGAATACGTCCGCTGAAGGGAGCCTTTATGTTGGTGAAGCTCAGTTGCAGTCTGGAGTTTTCGAGATCTGCCTTATCTTTGTCAATGGCAGCCCTGGTCTCCATTAACTTGGTGACGGTGCCCTCTTTCTTTTCCTGGGAGGCTGCCCCTTGTGCGGCCAATCGCTTGTAACGCACGACTTCATTTTTCCAATAGGACAGGTGGGCCTGATCACTTTTCAACTGCGCTAAATCGCCGTCCAGCTTAGCCTTGAAAGGCCGTGGGTCAATGAGATAGAGGGGATCTCCCTCTTTAACGAAGGTGCCTTCCGTAAAATAGCGTTTCTCTATATAGCCGGAAACGCGGGGAATGATGTCCACTTTTTTAACGGATTTAAGGGTTCCGTTAAACTGCATTGTAATTGGAATCTTCTGTTTCGCTACTTTCGCCACTTTGACAACGGGTGGAGGCGGTGGGACTGGCTCTTTTGATTTTTTGCAGCCGGCCATCAGAAAAATGAGTACACATCCAAGCGCAAACACGACAGGCAAGGATATGGCTCGGTTTTGTTGTTTTGTATGCATAATTAAAGCCCTTTTCTATTTTTTCCATTCGCGGTTTCAAATCCACGACTTTCCGGCGAACAGCTTGAACTTGTGCGGTTCTATGATTTATTGAAACCGTAAAAAGTCTTTTTTAAAAACATTTCGGACAGCCTCCTAACCTTTTGCACCCGCATCAGTAGCAGTGTGACCTTCGCTAGGAGCAATATCATCATCTTTAGTTTGGCTTGACGATTTCCGCTCCGTGATTTTTTGAATCAGATAGTAAAATACCGGCACAAAGATGACAAAAATCGTGGCAATGGTCAAACCGCCGACCACCGTGGTCCCCAGAGACCGTCGGGAGTTGGCCCCGGCGCCGCTGGCGATCACCAGCGGAATCAGTCCGATGATAAAGGCAAAGGCCGTCATCAGAATCGGTCGCAACCGGATACGGGCCGCGCTCATAGCGGCCTCCAGAATGGTTAATCCTCTTCGCCGTTCTTCGGCGGCGAATTCAACAATCAGGATACCATTTTTGGCAGTCAGTCCGATAAGCATTACCAAACCGATCTGGGCGTAAACATCCAAATCCAAACCGCGCAGCAATAAGGAACCCACGGCACCCATCAGCCCCAGTGGAACACCCAGAAGCACCATCATGGGCATGGCCCAGCTTTCATACTGGGCGGCTAGCACCAGAAACACAACCACAATCGACAGAGCAAAAACGATGGGCGCCATATTACCGGCCTTTAGCTGCTGATACGTAACATCGGTCCATTCCGTACCAAATCCTTTGGGTAGCGCTGTTTCCGCCACTTCTTCCATCGCCTTAATGGCTTGACCAGTACTGTAACCTGGGGCATTGGAGCCATTAACAGCAACGGTTTTATACATATTGTAGTGAGGAATATTATAAGGACCTGTCATGGAATGTGTCTCGACAAAGGCACCCAGATCGATCATGTCACCGTCTGCATTGCGTACTTTGAGCCGGCTAATGTCATCTTCCCCAGACCGGGCGTCAGCCTCGGCCTGCACGTAAACCCGATAGATTCGACCGTACTTGTTGAACTCATTGACATACAGCGAGCCAAGATTGATCTGCAGGGTATCGAATATATCATTAAGCGAAACCTTACGGGTTTTGGCCTTTTCACGATCAATATCCAGATAGCGCTGGGGGACCTCAGCTTTGAAGGTGGTATATACCCTGGCCAGCTCCGGCCGCTTTTGAGCCTCGCTGATGAAATGGTCAACCGCATGGGTTAAGGCTTCGGTACCCTGGTCGTTGAGATCCTGAATTTCGAATGTAAAACCACCTGTTGCTCCGAGACCTGGAATAGAAGGTGCGTTGGCGATCATGACCTGTGCATGGGGGATTGCAGCTGTTTTAGCCTGCAGTCCGCCCATAATGGCTTTCAGTTGTGTCTCCGCCTCCTTCCGTTCTCCCCAGGGCTTGAGGATAATAAAGGCAAAACCGGCGAATGGTTGTTTGAGCTGGTCGATGATGTTGTAGCCGGAAATTTCCACCACATTAGCAACACCAGGAGTTTTGAGAGCAATGTCGGTGACCTCCTTCATCACGGCCTGGGTACGCTCAATGGTAGAAGCATCAGGCAGCTCAACGATTGCCATGATATATCCCTGGTCCTCTTCCGGAACAAATCCCCCGGGTATTGCGGTAAAAAGATAGACGGTCAGGAGGCACAGGCCGACAAATACGGCCACTACCACATACCACATTTTGGTCATGACCTTGACACTGGCTGCATAACCGGAAGATAATTTGTCAAAACTTTTATTAAAGGCCCGAAAAAATTTATTGGATTTACCGGTAGCCGGCCGCAAAAACAGCGCGCAAAGGGCCGGGCTCAGGGTCAGCGAATTAAAACCGGACAGTCCCACGGCTATGGCAATGGTCAGGGCGAACTGGTTGTACAACATTCCGGTCATGCCGGGAATGAAACCCACCGGCACAAAAACGGCCATGAGCACCAGGGTCGTGGCGATGATGGGGCCGCGCACCTCAGCCACGGCCTCAGCCGTGATCTCCTTGATGTCCCGGTCTCCGCCTTCCTCCAGCTTACGCATTACGTTTTCCACCACCACAATGGCGTCGTCCACAACCAGGGCCACGGCCAGAACCATGCCCAGCATACTCAGCGAGTTGATGGAAAATCCGAACATTTTCATGAAAGCAAAAGTCCCGATCAAGGAAACCGGTACGGCAATCGTAGGAATTATCACGGCCCGAAAATTTTGCAGAAAAACATAAACAACAATAATTACCAGCAAAATCGCCTCGACCAGGGTCACGATGACCTCTTTGATCGATTCGGAGATAAACTCCGTGGTATCATAGCGGATGACCCAGTCCATATCTTCCGGGAAGTTCTTGGCCAGATCTTCCATGGTTTTGGTCACGCTGGCCTTAATATCCAATCCATTGGCAGTGGCCAGCTGAAAGACAATGATGGTGCCTGTGGGTTTGCCATCCAGGTTGGTGGCCCAGTCATATTCTTCCGCCCCCAGTTCTGCCCGGCCCACATCCTTAATACGTACCATGGAGCCATCGGGATTGGCCCTGATAATGATGTCTGCAAACTGGGAAGCCTGCTCCAGTCGTCCCTGGGTGTTGAGCTGGTATTGAAAAGCCTGACCAGCCGGGGCCGGGGCCTGGCCGATGGTGCCGGCAGCCACCTGTTGATTCTGCTCCTCGATGGCATCACGCACATCAGCGGCGGTGAGGCCGAGATTGCTCAAGCGGGCGGAATCAAGCCAGATACGCATGGCATATTTACTCAGGCCGAAATTTGTAATATCGGCCACTCCTGGAATCCGCGCCAAGGAGTCGGTGACGTGAATATCGGCATAGTTTTGCAAAAAAGTTGCATCATAAGATCCGTTTGGCGAGATCAGGTTGACCGCCAGCAGCATATTGGTGGAATGCTTCTTGATGGTCAGACCGATCTGGTTTACCTCGGGCGGCAGCTCGGACAGGGCCTGATTGGCGCGTGTCAGCAATTCCATCTGGCCGATATCCTGGTCAAAGCCCACATCAAAAGTTGCTGTAATGGATGAATCACCGTTGTTAGTGCTGGTGGAAGACATGTAGATCATACCTGCAGCCCCGTTGATCTTCTCTTCCAGGGGTGTGGTTACCGTGTCGGCCACTACTTCTGCGCCGGCTCCGATGTACTGGGTGGTAACCTGCACCTGGGGCGGCACCAACGCCGGGTACTGGGAAATGGGCAGCACAAGCATGCTGATGGCCCCGACCAGAATCATGACCAGCGCAATTGATATGGCAAAAATGGGACGTTTGATGAAAAAATTCACTGGGATTTAGTTCCTTGTAATAAATTCAACTAACTTGACGAGAGAGGCATGTTCGTTAAGTATGAAAGAAAATTACCGATTTTTGGAATTGCAGGAAATTATCAGGTAAAATTTATCCTTAAAGGACGTAATATCGATTTGATAAAGGTGTCCGTTTTTTTGACGTTCGTCTTTTTTAGTTACAATCCGAATTTTTCGTAACATTCTTCACATATACTGAATAGTTACTATTTAATAAACTTTTATTTTTTAATAAACTTTTTCTTAAAAAAAAGAAAACTAAAGTTTACCTAAAGCAATCCTGCTGCTATCCGCAACAATGAGTACACAAAAGTGTTAAAAACCTACTTTCAAGGTATCAGGTAAACTAAAGTTGTCAGGAACTGAGAAAAGTGTCATTTTCCTTTCGGCTGGTTGCGTAAAACCACGCTCCACGGTTCGCTAGTGACGTGTTCTGTTCCCCTTCTTATGTTTTTAATTCTGCTTTCCACACCGTCATGGGTCATTTTTACCTGGTAACTATACTCTATCTTGTTTTCTGAGGGTACCACTTCACGACATTCCATGGCCTGCATCGCTTGTTCAGTGGTCAGCCCGGGTATCTCGGAGGCCAGACGGATTTTCACCTCGGTAAACAGACGCATGGAGAGCGCCACAAAACGGTCGCGACTGATCAGCCCGCTGGAAGGTGCCATCTCCACAGTCACCAGGTCCATGGATTTCACATAACAGAAATTTGCCACCACCGGACTGTTTCGTGGATCTGTGACCTTAAGACTAAGCATCTCTCCGTCTAGAGGGCCTCAACCGCCACATCAACCAGACCATCTCCCCCGTCTGCAACAGGGACCTGAAGCACTTCAGCGTCCGGAAGAATTTTTTTAATACCGGCTTCCATGGCGATTGCAGCCTCTGTGGCTGTCAGGGAGCCCTTAAAGGCATTTGGTGCTGCAATAATTTTCATTAAGTTACCCCAGGTTAAAGATCAATAATCTCCATCTTATGGTTTGCCGCAGGATGGTCTGGTGAGGGGCCCTCAGTCTGAATAATACAGTTTCCTTCAAGGCCATAGTCTGCTGCATAGTTGCGGGCATAGGCGGTCCAGTTATGGGGATGCTCCTCTTCCAAAATCGGATACACCCCGTAGGAAAACATCAGCTCACGGCATGTTTTTTTACTGGAGCTCACCGCCAAAATCCACACCGGCAGCCTGAACCTGGTCAGGCTTCTTGGTGTATAGCCGCTGGCGCTTGGGGAGAGAATGGCAGCAGGTGAATCTATTTTTGCAAGAATGTTTTCTATGCTCACCGCAATGAGATCAACAGCATTGGGAATGTAGTCTTTTACCTGTGGTTTCAAGGTGGACTCAAAATGCCGCTGCCGTCTGTGTGGTTCCGTAGCCGTGGCAATCTTTGCCAGCATCTCCACGGATTCCAGCGGATAGTCGCCCATGGCCGATTCTTCGGAGAGCATGACGCAGTCCGTGCCGTCGAGGATGGCATTGGCCACATCGGTGGCCTCGGCCCGGGTGGGCCTGCGGTTGCTGGTCATGGACTCAAGCATCTGGGTTGCGGTGATGACCGGTCTGCCGAAAAAGTTGGCCCGGGCCGTGATGAACTTCTGGGCCACGGCAATCTTCTCAATGGGAATCTCAACCCCCAGATCGCCTCTGGCCACCATGATGCCGTCCGTGACCGCCAGGATTTCGTCAATGTTGTCCATGACACTTGCGCGCTCAATCTTGGCAACAATAAAGGGGTTAAATCCCATTTCGTCTGCAGCGACGCGTACATCGGTAATGTCCTGGGCGTTATTGACAAAGGATTGACCAACCGCGTCCACACCATTTTCCAGGGCAAATTGCATGCATTCACGATCACGCGCGGTAAAGGCACTCGTCCCCAGATCAATGCCGGGTATATTCAACCCTTTTCTCGAATAAAGCTTCCCGCCGACCATGACGGTGCAGTGAATATCCAATCCCTCAACCTCATCGACCCGCAGCTGGATAAGACCGTCATTTAAGAAGAGAATATCCTCTTTTTTAACCACACCGGGCAGCTGTTTCATGGTCATAGAAACACGGTCCCTGCTACCCAAGATATCTTCCGCAGTAAGGGTAAAACGTGTGCCGTTATCAAGGGCAACAGGTTCCTCGGCAAAGTCGCCGATACGCATCTTGGGCCCGGGCAGGTCGGCCATGATGGCCACCCGTTTACCGGTTTTCTCCGCCGCCGCCCTGATTTTTTTAATCACCTCGCCATGGCTTTCAAAATTACCATGGGAAAAATTGAGCCGGGCAATGTTCATTCCCGCTTCGATCATTTTCTCGATCATCTCGGAGGAATCAGAGGCAGGACCAATGGTGCAGACAAGTTTTGTTTTATTTCCCGGCATTTTTTTCATATGATTTTATATTTCCTGTTATGACATCTATCCACAGTGGGATACTTGACCGTCTTTGTTGGTTGTCAGGTAACTATACAGCAGCCTGCTCGGAGTCTGCGCTTACCTGCGCACATTTGGAGCACTGCTGAACAGTTACAGTCTGGAGCAAAGGGTAATTTCTAGCCTACGCTGAATAGTTATCTTAAAAGTAACATTTCTCCAGAAAATAAAACTACAATTTCACATTTTTTTATGATTACCAACGAAATCCAGCCACAATTAGGCACGGTGCTGTAGGAGCCCGGCCCTCCGGACGATAAAGGGTAAATCTTTTGCTCTATTCCCTTATCGCTCACTGGGGTGAGCTCCTACGTGTTAAGCTATTCTTTCCCCACCTCACGTTTTTCGGTAGCTATTACATATAAGGCTCGCTGGTTCCCACGCTCTGCGTGGGAACTTGTGTTTGACGCTCCTGCGTCGTTTACGGCGCAGAGCGCCAGGATACGTTCCCACGCAGAGCGTGGGAACGAGGGAAAAAACCTGGCCAGGCGATCCTTATAAGGAGAGCGGGTTTACCACTCATTTGACCAACTTCTCGATCAGCATCCCGATTGCCACCAAAATTACGAAGATAGCGAAGATCTTCGATACCCACTTGGAGGAGATGGATTTCACGACTTGCATGCCGATGTTGAGACCCACCACGCCGCCGATCGCAAACTCGAAGCCAAGAGCCAGGTTGAGATCGGGGTTTTGCACGAAATGGGAGATGGCACCGGAGGCAGAGATGATGGTGATGGCCAGCAACGAGGTGGTCACGGCCTTCTTGACCGGAAGGCCAGCCGCACCCAGGGCCGGCACGATCAGAAAACCGCCGCCAACGCCAAGAAAGCCGGATAAAAGTCCGGTGGTGACGCCGCCCCCGATCAGGGCTGGCAGGTGATGCCCGCCGTCCTCCTCGTTTTTTGAGGCTTCACTCTTCTTCACCGTTTTCAGCCAGGTGCGCACGCCGATAAACAGCATCAGCAAAGAGAACAGAAGCATTAACACCGTAGGAGAAAACAAGCTGCCGATCTTGGTCCCGACCGGGGCCAACGCTAAGCCGGCAAAGGCTAGGATCAACCCTGCCTTCCAGTCCAGATTGGGATCGCGACCGATAAACTTCTCCAGGCTGCCGCAAAAGGTCGTGACGGCCACTGAAAAAAGTGAGACGGCAATGGCCGAATGTATCGGCAATCCTAACCCGTAGATCAGGATCGGCACCGCGATAACTGAACCGCCGCCGCCAGTCATGCCCAGCGCGAGACCGGACAGGCTACCCCAGAGAATAGGAGCGTATGTTTCCAGCATTGATTTCCTTTTTGGTTGTTAGTAGATGAAGATCGCTCTATTTGCGAGCATAGAAAGACATCGAGAGATCCGTGACAGTATGCTCTCAAAAATAAGAAATTATTTTAGAGGGGCCATTTAGAAAAAAATATTGACCTTTTTACTGCCTTAACAAACATTTTTTCAAAAGGAAAGAAAACTAAAGTTTCACATTTTTGGACAACGCAGCCGTAACTGTTTGGGCCCATAGGCTATAACCATTTAGACCGGAGAAGAGATGATCTTGTACAATGGGGAGTGGTGTGACAAGAAACGCAAACTTCGAAAACCACTAGCCTTTAGCCTATTCAACCTTCTTGGTAAGAAAATACCGATTATCCTGTATAAAAACCGCAAAATCAGCACGATAAATACAAAAACTTCGTGCGCGTCATTCCGGCATGTTTTTAGCCGGAGATAAGCGCAGACTTCGATCCAGAAATCTAGCCACACACTCCATTTTGGATTCCGGCTAAGGGAATGCCGGAATGACGATATAATCGTTTTTTGTTACTTTTAAAATAAATACCGGAATCTTCACCCCGGATTACTTCGAAGTCGTAGTTTGTGCCCTGTTTTATAGGGTGTTTATCTGCTTCTCAGTAACAACACCCCTCACCCCAGCCCTCTCCCCAAGGAGAGGGAGGCAGCCCTAAATACGGTATTTAATAATTGTTAATTTTCTACTCCCTCGAATGTCCCCTCTCCCGGAGGGAGAGGGTGAGGGGGAAATGTTACTTTTAAAATAAATGCAGAAATCTTCACCACGGTTACTTCGAAGTCGTGGTTTATGCCCTGTTTTGTAGGGTGCTTATCTGCTGAATAGTTACGTATTTTGTCAGGCACAAATCCGGTTGTAGCATTCCGCCCAGCGGAGTTTACAGAGACTCCCGGTTGCGTATCTCCTCTTCAATATCGACAAATTTCTCCCGCATGGTTTCAAGCAGTACATAGACCACCGGTACCAGCATGGTGGAGATGAAGCAGGCGGCAACCATACCGCCGAGGACCACAGTACCGATGGATTTCATGGTCATGGCGCCTGCCCCTGCGGCAAAGGCCAGGGGTAAAACGCCGAAGACAAAGGAGAGAATAGTCATCATGATGGCCCGGAAGCGGAGTTTACCGGCATTAAGGGCCGCATCAAAAATAGATTGGCCCTGTTCACGCAGCTCCTTGGCAAATTCCACGATCAAAATTGCGTTCTTACAGGATAAACCGATGAGCAGCACCAGGCCGATCTGGGCAAAGAGGTTGTTGTCAAGGCCGGCAAAATTCTGGGCCAGCAGGGCGCCAAGCATAACCAGGGGTACGGAAACCAGAATCATGATGGGCAGAATCCAGCTCTCGTACTGGGCGCAGAGCACCAGGTAGACCACAATAATGGCAAAGGCAAAGACAAAGATCTGGGCATTGCCGGCCAGCCGCTCCTGATAAGACATGCCCGACCAGTCAAGGCCGAATGTTCCATCTTTTGGCAGCACCTGGTCGGCAAGTTCCTCCATGGCAGCCATGGCCTGACCGGAACTGTAGCCCGGGGCCGCCACACCATTAATTTGTATGGAACGATACATATTATAATGGGCAAGGTTCTGCGGCCCGGTCATAAAATTCACCGAAACTAAAGCACTTAACGGCACCATATCTCCCCTGGTATTGCGGACAAAGAGCTTGTTAATATCCTGGGGGGAACTCCTGAAATCCTTATCTGCCTGAAGATAGACCCGGAAAACCTTACCGAACTTACTAAAATCATTGACATAATAGGAGCCGAGATAAACCTGCATGGTGGAAAACAGCTCAGACATCTCCACCCCGAGGGCGCTGACCTTCTTCCTGTCAATATCAAGGGACAGCATGGGATAATTCGGGGCATAGGTGGTGTAGGCCCTGCCGATACGAGGGTCTTTATTTGCCGCTGCAATAAGATTATTGGCATAACCGACAAAGGTGTTGATGTCACCGGCCAGATAATCCTGCAGACGCAGATCAAAACCGCCCACAGTGCCAAGCCCTGGTATACCGGGAAGGTTAAAGGCGGCAACCTTGGCGTCGCCGATGGTGGTTCCGATTTTATTAACAGCTCCGATAATTGCCTCAACCGTCAGTTCAGGAGTCTTTCTCTCTTTCCAGTGCTCCAGGGTGACAAAACCAACCCCTGCGCTTGAGTCCAGGGTGCCGGTGAGAACGTTATAGCCGTCGATCATAATCAAATCGGACACCCCGGGAATTTCAAGAATCTGCTTCTCAACCTCCCCTCGCACATCCACGGTTCTTTCAATAGCGGTTCCCGGTTTCAGATTCAACATAACCAGAAAAGCACCCTTATCCTCTTCAGGAACAAAGCCGGCGGGGGTGATCTTGAAGATGTACCAGGTTGCTGCCAACAGACCGAAAAAAACGCAGACAACCGGCCAGCGCAGCTTGATCAGCAGGCGAACGATGGAGGTGTAGCCTTCGGTGATCCAGTCAAACATCCGGTCAAATTTACGAAAAAAGATAAACTTTTTCTGTCCTTCCGGCCGCCGCTTGATAATAATGGCGGCAAGGGCCGGGGACAGGGTCATGGCATTGAGCGAGGAGATCATGACGGCAAAACTGATGGTCAGGGCAAACTGGCGGTAAATGGCACCGGTCAGTCCGGGCATCATGGATACCGGCACAAAAACAGCCACCAGGACAAGGGTGGTGGCAATAATGGGTCCAATGAGCTCAAGCATGGTCTCTTTCACCACTTGAGGAACAGTCAGTTCAGGTTTTTCCTCCATGATCCGTTCGACATTTTCCACCACCAGAATAACATCGTCAACCACAATACCAATGGCCAGGATGAGACCGAACAGGGTAAGAAAGTTAATGGAAAAATCGGCAATCTGCATGGCCCCGAAGGAGCCGATCAAAGAAACGGGAATGGCAACTGCGGCAATAACAGTAGGCCGCCAGGAGCCGAGAAAAATGAAAACAATGAGAACAACGAGTAAAATGGCAATGATCAGATTTTGCACCACATTCTGGATAGCGACCTCAACAAAGAGTGTGGTATCATAGGGAATTCCATATGTTACGCCATCCGGGAACCGCCGTTCCAGATCCTTCATTTTCAAGGCAATCTGTTTTTTGATTTCCAGTGAATTTGAGCCGGGCAGCTGGTAGATGCCGATGGTGGCCGCCGGCTTTGTATTGAGCAAGGCGTTCCAGTCATACTTTTCCGAACCGAGTTCAATGGTTGCCACATCCTTCAAGTAGACCAGGGTGCCGTCTTCTTTATACTTGATCACCACATCTTCAAACTGCCTGACCTTATCAAGGCGTCCTTCAGTGGTGAGAATAAACTCAATCTGCTGATCCCTAAAAGTGGGAGGCGCACCGATTTTACCCAGAGCCGCCTGCCTGTTCTGGGACTGAATGGCGGAGATGATCTCAGCCGGGGTAAGGCCCATGGATTGAACTCGGTCAGGATCAAGCCAGACCCGCATGGAATATTTCTTCTCCCCTAAAATTTCCGCCTTACCGACTCCCTTGATGCGCCGCAACTCATCAAGAACATTAATTGTTGCGTAATTATTGAGAAAACTCTCGTCATACTGTTCATCACCGCTGATAGCGACAAAGCAGACAATGGCGGGGGATTGTTTATCAACGATCACCCCCTGCTGCCGCACTTCGGCAGGTAATTGCGGTTCTGCCATGGAAACCTTGTTCTGCACATCAACTGCGGCAATGGCCAGATCATAGCCCGGTTCAAAATAGACATTGATCGTGGCGGTACCGGCACTGGTGCTGGAGGAATCCATATAGATCATGCCCTCCACTCCGTTGATTTTATCCTCCAGGGGCCTGGTGACGGTTTCTTCCACCGTATAGGCATTGGCTCCAACATAAGTGGCGCTGACCAGGACAGTAGGAGGAGCAACATCGGGATATTCCTGGATGGGCAGAATAAAAATCGACACCGCCCCACCCAGCACAATAAGCAGGGAGATGACCATGGCAAAGATGGGACGTTTTATGAAGAAGACGGATAACATGGTTACTTCTGCTCCTTAGCCATCTGCCGTTTCTTCATAACTGCCAAAATACCTTTGTCGGCAGTAACATCCGTTGCCGCAACCTTCATGTCAGGCCGGAGCTTCGGGATTGCAGAAACAATAACTTTATCCCCGTCATTTAAGCCGTTTTCTATCTGCAGAGAGTAGCGGCTCTCATAACCACGCTCAACATCGACCCGTTTTGCCGTGCTGTTTTCATCAACAACATAGAGAAAGCTGCCGCGCTGGTCTTCCAGTACAACCTGGGGCGGCACGACCATGAAGGGATACTGATCCGAGACAAAGGCCTCAACATAGACAAACATTCCTTCGAGCAGGTCGTGGTCAGGATTGTCAACTGTGGCCCGCATGGTGATAGTGCCGGTCATGGAATCAACGCGATTATCGCTGAAGTTGATATGGCCTTTCAATAAATCACGTTTTAAATACGCATGTGTTCCCGGGATTCGGACCAGGGCCTGGAGACCCTCACCGGAACCATACTTCCGCATGATCTGAAAATCTTGCTCCGTGGGGCTAAAATAGGCATACATGGGATCATCGGAGACAATGGTTGTGAGCAGGGTCTTTTCAGAAAAACCGACAATATTGCCCACATCCACCTGAAGTCGGCTGATACGGCCGCTGATGGGCGCAATAACATCGGTATAACTTAAGTCCAGCTCAGCGTTACGGATGGCGGCTTTATCACCTTCCACCACAGCAATGTATTCGTTCCTCCGCGCCTGATATTGCTCCAAAGTGGCCCGTGGGGCAAGGCCCTCCGCCACCAGAGGTTCATAGCGTTTGACGTCGGCAATGGCCAGACCAAGGGTGGCCAGATCACGGTTTCGTTTTGACTTAGCCTGCTGCAGGGCTTCGCGGAATGAATCTTTTTCTATTTCAAAAAGTTTCTGACCTTTTTCTACCCAGCTCCCTTCAGTAAAAAGCACTTTCTCCAGAATACCGGCAACCCTGGCCCGCACTGCAATTCGTTTACTGGCCTCTGTTTTGCCGGTATATTCCAGCCAGATGGGGATCGGCTCGTTCCTGACGGTTATTGTTTCAACATTCAATGGAGGTGGTTCAGGAGGGGGAGCCGTTGACTTGTCCTTGGAACAGGCGGAAAGCGTCAGTAACAGTAATGCTGAAAGCAATATATTGATTTTTTTTCGTTTCATCAAAAATCCCTGGATTTGATTAGCAATTAGGAATTACGAATTTTAAATTACGAATTAAAGGTTTTCTGATCAGATCACATACCGATAATTCGTAATCTCTAATTCGTAATTACCTGACACGGTTCACGCCCTTCCACGTCTCTCGGCTCAAGTTCCGGAGTAACGCCAACCGCAAGCTCCAGGCGAGCCAAGGCTATGAGGTAATCATAAAAAGTAACAATCAGATTGGATTGGGCCCGGGAAAGGAGAAGCTGGGCATCGTTATATTCAATCATATCATTGAGGCCTGCCTTATAGCGTTCATCGGCCATATGAAAATTTTCCTGGGCAAGAATAAGGGTTTCATTGGCAATATCCACCCCTTGCCTGTTCTCATTGGCCCGAAGATAGCTGTCCGTCACCTCTTGACGAACGGCAAGATCAAGATCTCTCAGCGCTGCCTTCAGCTCCTGGAATTTTCCCTTGGCTGAGACGATCTCCCCTTCAGTCTGGAAACCGGAAAAAAGTTCCCAGGTGAGATC
>JAGHCC010000302.1 GCA_021160685.1 Desulfobulbaceae bacterium
GTCTTGCCCCGACTGATAAGCTCAAGAATAGAGAAATACATTCCGTATTCCTTGCCGAACTCCTCAATCAGCAGAATTTTCCCTTCCAGAAGAAACGGAGAGTATTCAGAAACCATGAGCTCAATGATATCATCGGCGGATGCAATGCCATTACTGGTCAGGATATCAATGTACTTCGGCATGCCGCCAGTCAGAACATACCAGTCAAACAGGTTACGAGGGTTTTCTGAACCATGATCTGCGAGAATCTGATTGATGGTCTGGATGGGAAACGGTTTCAGGTTGATGAGGCGGTCGGCCCTGCCAAAAAGGGGTTCCTTGGAATTCTCAAATATCTTCTTTATCAGGGAAAAAACAGAGCCGATACAAATAAGATTTAACTTGGAGGTGTCCTTATTGACATCCCACAGGTGCTGGATCTCTGAATAAACAGCCGCATTGATCGTATAAAATTCCTGGAATTCATCAATAATCAGGGTAAATTTTTCTTTTTTCGAGATTTCAAGGAGCAGGGCGAAAATATCTTTGAAAGAACGGATTTCGCCGACAACCGGCAAGGAGAAAAGCCCTTTGATTTCCGTCAGAAAATCTTCACACAGCAATTGCTCGGATTTTTTGGCGATAAAGAGATAAAGATGCTTGTGGGATCTGGCAAATTCCAGGGCAAGTTTGGTCTTGCCCACTCTCCTTCTCCCGGTCAGCACGGTCATCCGGGCAGAAGAGGTGGTCTGCAGTCTGAGTTGTTCGAGTATTTTAAGTTCTTGCTTGCGATCATAGAATTTCATATAGACACCCATAGCAACCAGAGTTACCGTAACCGGAGTTTCTATAAATGGTCAAGAATTTTCTTTTTTACAGTACAAACTCCAACTTCCGTAAAATAGCACTCAAATTACTATTCCCAATATTCAGGGAATAACAGGTCTGTATCTTACAGTTAATCCAGTGACGCTTCATTCTTCAACTGTCTTTCCCTGTAAAAAGGGAAAATATCTTGCAAAACCCTGCAATGCCTGGCATAAATTATTAAATACAAAAAAATTCCCGCTATAGAGGGAGATTTATGCAAAATAGGCTGGCCAATATAATTTTATTCCATCGCAAGCGGAGCGGTCTGACCCAGCAGGAGTTGGCCGAGCTGGCCGGGGTCGGCAAAAACATGGTCTATGAGCTTGAAAGCGGCAAACAGAGTGTGCGGCTGGAAAACTTGCTCAAGGTCTTGCAGGTACTGAACATTGAGCTCGATTTCCACAGCCCACTGCGAGAGGCCTTCCTGAAGGAGTATTCCGATGCGAAGGGCTAGTGTTTTTTTTGAGAATGATTTTGCCGGCCAGCTTATTGAGTCAAATGATGGCCGGGAGTACCATTTTCAGTACGAGCCAAATTACAGCGGACCACCCATCTCGCTGACCATGCCGGTTCAGGAAGGGGCCTATCGCTTTGACGAATTCCCCCCATTCTTTGACGGCCTGCTGCCTGAGGGCTTTCTGCTTGAGGCCCTTTTACGGCAGAAAAAGCTCGACCGTAATGACAAATTTGGCCAACTCCTGATCATCGGCGCGGATACAGTCGGTGCTGTCACCATCAAAGAGACGCCATGAATCGTTGCCCTATCACCTATGAACCATGTGAGAATCTTTATTCAAGCAATGGACTAAAGCGTCTTTCTCGTCAGCTCACAGGCCTGCAACCACTTTCCTTTACCTCCCAGGAACTGCGGCAGGAGGCTGCGGCCCAAGCCCAAAAGATGTCCATCCAGGGCGTGCAGCCGAAACTCTCGGCGCGGCTGCTGATCAAGGGACAGCGGTTTATCCTTGTTGATCAGAACGGGCAGTATATCCTCAAACCGCAGATCGCGGATTACGTCCAGGTGCCGGAGAACGAGGATCTCACCATGCGACTCGCCGCCCTTGTTGGGATGGAGGTTCCGCTGCATGGCTTGTTGCATGGGCAGGATGGGGCAATGACATACTTTATCAAGCGTTTTGACCGGATCGGTCGCAAAGGGAAACGCCATGTTGAGGATTTTGCCCAGCTTGGCGGCCGGAACCGGGAAACAAAGTACCATTCCAGCATGGAGCAGGTTGCCAAGCTGATTGAGTCCTTCTGCACCTTCCCGGCCGTGGAGAAGGTAAAATTCCTGCGGCTGACCCTGTTCAGCTTCCTTGTAGCTAACGAAGATATGCACCTGAAAAATTTTTCCATTATCCGCAAGAAGGATGTCATTTCCCTGACTCCGGCCTATGATCTGGTGAACACCACCATCGTCCGACCACAACCGGAAGAGGAACTGGCCCTACCCTTGAATGCCAAGAAGAACAAACTCAAGCGCGAGGATTTTCTGGACTATTTTGCCAAGGAGCGCTTGGGGCTGACTGAGCGAATCATCGACAAAATATTGACCGCCTTTGCCCAAATACGGCCGGAGTGGGAGGTCCTAATTGGTGCAAGCTTTTTGTCGGGTGAGATGAAGGGAAAGTACCTTAAAGTTCTCAATGAGCGCTTTGCCAGGATTTTCGGGTGACCCTTGTTGGGGTGGTTAGGCCAATTTGATGACCCACCTTCTAAGTAACAAGATTTTGAGTAGCCTGTATAAAAAAACGCAAAATCAGCACGATAAGCTAAAATTACCCACTCACGTCATCCCGGTATGTTTTTAGCCGGGATCCAGGATGTGGAGTATGTGGCTACTTTCTGGATTCCGGCTAAGGACATGCCGGAATGACGATATATTTTTTTGTTACTTGTAAAATAGATGCCGGGATCTTCACCCCGGTTGTCTTGCTGAATAGTTACAAATCAGGTAATCAATATGGCCATGAAAGCTCAAAAAAAAGATGCCGGCATAGTTTACTCGACCGAATTTGGTAAAATGTGTCCCGGTTGCAATAAACCTGCAGCAAAATGTATTTGCCGAAAAAAACAATCGATCCCTAAAAGCGATGGTATTGTCAGGTTAATGAGGGAAACAAAGGGGCGTAAAGGAAAAGGCGTTACCTTGATAACCGGCGTACCTCTGGATAATGCGGGACTAAAAAAACTTGCAAAATCCCTTAAGCAAAAGTGTGGATGTGGTGGTAGTTTAAAGAATGGAGTGATTGAAATTCAGGGTGACCACAGGGATGTGCTGGAAAAAGAATTAGCCAGGCTTGGCTACAAAGTAAAACGAGCTGGAGGGTGATGAGGACGAACGAGAAATACATGACTAACAATGATACAGACCGGCCCGGTTTTGACCGGCGGATGAGCAAAGATGAGATAAACGACTGCCCCATGGAGCGCTGGACCGGGCCGGTGAGCGTGATCCGAACCAGGGACGAGTTAACCGCTGCAACACGTAAACTTGCCGGCCAGACTCTGCTCGGCTTTGATACGGAAACGCGGCCTGCCTTCAAAAAGGGGGAGAGCTATCCCCCTTCACTCCTGCAGCTTGGCGGCGATGACGAGGTTTTCATCTTCCAACTCAAACACCTGGGTTTAGCCAGGCCACTGCGCGAGATCCTGGCCGATCCGGCCATCATCAAGGCCGGGGTGGGCCTGGACTACGACATTCGGGAGCTCAAAAAAATGTCCGGTTTCAAGGCCTCCGGCTTTATGGACCAGGGCAACCTTGCCAAGAAAGCGGGCATCAGAAACCACGGCCTGCGGGGCTTAGCCGCCGTGTTACTGGGTTTTCGCATCTCCAAGGGGATGCAGGTCTCCAACTGGGCCAGAAATGAGCTTACCCCGCAGCAGATTCAGTATGCGGCCACCGACGCCTGGGTGGGGCGCAGGCTTTACCTGGCCCTGGAACAAGCCGTGGGCAAGGAGGCGGCATGAGCACATCTCAGATCAATAATCCGCTGCACGGCATCACCCTGGAGATGATCATTACCCGGCTGGAGGATCACTACGGCTGGGAAAAACTGGGCAGAATGATCAAGATCAAGTGCTTCACCAAGAATCCCAGCATCCAATCGAGCCTCAAGTTCCTGCGCAGGACGCCGTGGGCCAGAAAGAAGGTCGAGACCCTGTATCTGCGAACCCGGTTTTCCTGAACAAGTGGCCGGATTGAGATGCCACAGATATAAAAGGCATTATGTACCTCAATAAGTGGTGGCGTGCTGACAACCTCCCCCTTTATTAAAGGGGGATTGAGGGGGATTTGTTTATAGATTGCCACCCAATGTCATTAACTTAAGACATCCTTTTAAAGTCCTCGCCCCTTTGGGGAGAGGATTTAGGTGAGGGGGAGGTTGTCGGTATGCCACAGAGATAAGAGGCATTTTGACCATAGGAAATAAATATGTGTGAATTCTGCAGTGAACATGGCGACGGCAAGGTGTGGTTTAAAAATGCTAAAAATTACAGCAAGGATCTCGTGAGTGATCTTGCCCGCCGGAAGTATATCAATGATTTTTTCACCTCCACCATCGAAGAGGGGGTGGTGACCATCGGTCGCCTGGAAACCCTGTTCGGCAAAAAAAAGAGGCTGCCCGCCCGGCTTGTGAAAGGCATGGTTGACAAGGCCAAGGTGGAGCATTTCGGCCAAGTGGTGACCATGGAGGATATTCGGGAATTGGTGGGTAAAGCCGCCACTGTGGTCAGGCTGCCCTGTGCCTGCCGCTGGGCCTCCATGAAAAAGGAAAACCGCTGTTGCTATTCGGTCAGCTACTCCCCGGATGCCTGGTACAAGGATCTTGATATGGGCTATTTCGGCCTTGCCCAGGACCAGGGCCTGGAATCATTAACCCCGGAAGAGGCGATCCGGCAGATGGAAGAACTGGAAAAGGATGGTGCCGTCCATACCATCTGGACCATGATGACACCTTTTATCGGTGCTATCTGTAATTGTCAGCCCGAGGATTGTCTGGGGCTTCGCACTCTGGCCATAGACGTGGAGACCATGTTCCGTGGTGAGCAGATGGCCTCAGTAAATGAAGAGCTGTGCATAGGCTGTGGTGATTGCGAGGATGCCTGTCATTTCAAGGCGATCACCAGTGTGGAGGTATCGGGCGAGTATAAATCCCGCATCCAGCCCCTGGCCTGTTTTGGTTGCGGATTATGCCGCAATGTCTGCCCTGTCGAGGCCATCTCCATGGTAAAAAGAGTGTAAATATTTACAGAAGAGTGTTGTGATATTAAAAAAAATGCAGGCAGATGTGCCTACCTCACCTGCCCGCATTTTCCACTAAATTCGATCAACTGCGAATCATTTTTTCCAGTAATTATTGGCTTCTGCTATAATTTTGAATTCCAAATTCACCAACTCAACGGCTCTCATCAGCATCATAGGATCTTCAGCATATATTTTTCTTATTCGCTGCTTTGCTTCACTATCACGCTGAATGGTGCCGATGGTTTTTCTGACAATCGTCATAGCCAGCATTCTACCCTCAAGTGGTGTTGCCGTGATTAATGTTGGCATATAATCAACCGATTTAGGAGCAGGATCAGCAACGGTAGCCGGAACTGATGCAGGATCAGCAACGGTAGCCGGAGCTAATGCAGGATCAGCAGCGGTAGCCGGAGATAATGCAGGATCAGCAGCGGTAGCCTGAACTGATGCAGGATCAGCAGCGATAGCCGAAACTGATGCAGAATCAGCAGCGATAGCCTGACCTGACAATGAGGTTACTGCGACGACAGCGATGATTGCGAGTAGTTTTTTCATGGGGAAACTCCTGTTTAATTTAATAATCTGTAACTATTCAGCAAGGTGGGGCCACCATATTGGCCTAACCACCGTTCCGTAAGTGTTCAGGAGTGCTCCATATTGGTTCATTTGGGACTTCGATGCATACTTGTGCTATTCGAGAAGGCCAAAATGGGACAAGATGGGGTGCTCCTGAACAGTTACAATAATCTGAACAAAATTTTGAACATCACGTACACAACAAAAAGACACGGAACTCTGAATACACGTCAGGACAAAACAAATCCCACGCTTTTGAGCATTTGGAAGATAACACAAGGGCGAGAACGAAGCCACCAACAAAAAGATGACCGCGTAAAATGATGGACAGGTGTTATTTGTCGCAGAGCCGTGCCGGCTTAATGGTCAGTGAACCATAACGTTCGTTGATTGTATCCATGGCTCTGGTTAACTCCCTGCGGTTGTTTTTTTCGCTGTTGTCAAAAAGACCCAGTTGTGTTGGCTGTGAGTTCGGCACAATTTTGCCCACGGTCAACCCCACCAGGCGTACTGCCTTCACCCCTGCCTTGGTTTTCGGCAGAAGAGTAAGTGCCGTCGTGTACAGTTTCCTGGAGTCATTTGTCGGCTCCGATAAAGTAATGGCTCGGCTGACTGCGGTAAAGTCATAATATTTGACTTTCAGGCTGATGGTGTAGCCCATGTAGCCATGACGACGTATCCGTTCACCCACCTTCATTGCCAGATAGAGCAGTTTCTTTTTGATTGTATCCAAATCTGTCAGATCGCTGGAAAAAGTTTCCTCATTGCCGATTGATTTTGTTCGCTGAATAACCTCAATATCCCGCCGGTCAATTCCTCGGGCACAAAAATACATGTGTCGTCCCTGTTTGCCGAATTTCTTTTCCAAAAAATCCAGGGAAAAGCGGGTGAGATCGCCAATGGTGTGCACACACAGAAGAGTCAGGGTCGGGATGGTTTTTTTGCCGATTCCCCACAAACGTTTAATGGGAAGCGGGGCAAGAAAATCAGCCTCCTTTCCTTGGGGAACCACTGTCAGGCCGTCCGGCTTATTCTGGTCGGAGGCGATTTTGGCCACAAGCCTGGAGCAGGCCACCCCGGCTGAAACAGTGAGACCGATTTCGTTTTTTACCCGCTTGCGGATTGTGTCGGCAATATCCACTGGAGAACCAAAAAGACGAGCACAGCCAGTCACATCCAGAAAGGCCTCGTCCACCGAAATCTGCTCAACCAGCGGGGTGTAATCCCGGAAAATGGCCATGATCATTTGCGAAACTTCCTGATACCTTGCCATGCGAACCGGTCTGAATATTCCCTGGGGACACCGCCTGCGGGCAACCACCACCGATAAGGCTGAATGCACCCCATATTTTCTTGCCTCGTAGGAGGCCGCCGACACCACACCGCGGTCGGAGCTGCCGCCGACAATGACAGGCAGCCCGGTAAGCTCTGGAAAATCGAGCACTTCAACAGAAGCATAGAAGGCGTCCATGTCCAGATGAATGATGTGGCGATTTGAGCTGTTCATGATGATTTTTTATTGTTTAGAATAAAAACAAATCATCATGAAACTATGATGCCGACGCAACCGTTTTGCAAATATCGGCAAACTCACTCGGATCCAGACTCGCCGTCCCCACCATCAATCCCGTCACACCGTCAATCTGCAAATAGTCAGCAGCATTGTCTTTATTGATTGATCCACCGTACAAGATTGGCTTACCTGGAACAATTTCCTGAATCTTCTCCATGGCCGAACTTGCTTCTTCAGGCCGTTGGGGAATATTGCCGCCAATTGCCTCGGCCGGGCCATAGCCGATAATCAAATCGTTAAGCTCCTCGTCGTTTAAGGATGCTACCTGCGCTCTGGCATATGGCTCATCCACACAGACGATGGGCTTCATCCCTGCGGCCACCGCTTCGCTCAATTTATTGGCAACTTCCTGGTTTGTTTCGTGGAAATAGCGCCGCCTCTCAGAATGCCCCAGAATGGCATATCCTGCCAGATCGCTTACCATGTCAGCCGCCACCGCCCCGGTATAGGGTCCAAAAGGGAATGGAGAGAGGTCCTGGGCAGCCAACGTAATGTGATGATCTGCGTCAAATTCCTGTAACATCTGGCCCATGGGCACAAGATAGGGAAAAGAAGGGGCGATAATGACCTCCAGCCCCGACTCAGGATGATACAACTGACCGAATTTCTTCATCCATGCTTCTGCTTCGGATAATGATTTATGTGATTTCCAGTTTGCCAGCACAATGGCCATGTCTTTCTCCTTGTCAATTGTTTTGTCTCAGGTTCGTAATTTATTCAGCAGATAAGCATAGACTTCGAGGCAATGGGGGTGAAAATCCCGGCATTTTTTTTAAAGTAACAAAAAAATTATATCGTCATTCCAGCATGTTTGTAGCCGGAATGACGTGAGTGGGCAATTCTAACTTATCGTGCTGATTCTACAATTTCTACACAGGCTACTCGATATTTTATTTATAGGAAAGTCTCTCGCATCGGATGCCTATCTCGTCAGCCGGATCAGTGTTTAATCAGGGCAGAATGACTCTGTTTCGACTATAGTTTCGAGGAACATAAAAAGCAAACAAATGAAAAGGAAACATCATGTTCGACAACAATGACAGCCACAGCAAGACCATGGGCTATATCCTCTGGATTTTTGGCTTTACCGGTTCCCACCGTTTCTATTACGGGAAACCAATTTCCGGCACCATCTGGCTTTTCACCCTGGGACTTCTTGGGATTGGCTGGCTCATTGATCTGTTTTTGATTCCGGGAATGGATGCTGAGGCCGATTTTCGCTATCAGGAAGGCCCTCTGGATTATTCCTTAGCCTGGATTTTTCTCACCTTTGTCGGGATCTTCGGGGTTCATCGCATGTACATGGGGAAATGGATCAGCGCTATTCTCTATTTTCTCACCGGCGGTCTGTTCCTCTTTGGTATCCTCTATGATTTCTGGACCTTAAATGAACAGATCGATCGCATACATACCGGGAAGTAGATGGTCTCACTGCTTCTCATCTATCCACCCCTGGCCAAAAATTGTGAACCTCCGGCAGGCATTGCCAGGCTGGCAGGATTTCTACGCGCAAATGGCGTCAGATGTGCAACCATGGATGCCAACAGGAAAGGGCTGGATTACCTGCTCGGGCTTGATTTTCACAAAACGGACACCTGGTCAACACGGGCCGGGAAAAATTTGTCCGCAAATGTCACAGGGCTGCAAAATTCACATTTTTACACCAATTTCGACCGATACAAACGGGCTGTTGCCGATGTCAACCGGGTGCTGGCAGGGGTTGGCGAAGCTTATGGGGTTGAGTTATCTCTGGCCAATTATCAGGATCAGTCCTCCCCGGTGCAAAGTGATCATTTGCTAAGGGCGGCACAAAAATATAGAAACAATCTCTTTTATCCATTTTTCAAGGAAAACATCAGCCCGACGATTGTCCAGGAACAACCTGATTTTATTGGAATTTCCATTGCTTACCTGAGTCAAGCCATTTCCGCCTTTGCCCTAATCGGCTTTATCAGGGCCGAATTCCCAGGGCTGAAAATCATTCTTGGTGGCGGACTGATCACCTCATGGCTGCGCAGTCCGTTATGGGAAAATCCTTTTGACGGATTGGTGGATGATTGCATTGCCGGCCCCGGCGAACAATCCCTGCTCGACATGATATCGGGAGAAAAAAAGGTGGGCAAGACGGCCCCTCCGGAATACGATTGTACCGACTACCTAGCGCCGGGATTTATCCTGCCCTATGCGGCGTCCAGCGGCTGTTACTGGAACAAATGTCTGTTCTGCCCGGAGACCGCTGAAGAGTCCCCGTACCTTCCCCTCCCCCCTGAGCAAGTTCTGGCAGATCTACAGATCCTGCGGACCCGCCACAGACCTCTGCTTATTCATTTTTTAGATAATGCGGTAAGCCCTGCATTAATGAAAGCACTGGTTAAAAATCCTTCAGGAGTACCCTGGTACGGTTTTGCCAGGGTAAGTTCTCTGCTTGCGGATGAACAATTTTGTCGGAGCCTGCGCCGCTCAGGCTGTGTCATGCTGAAGCTGGGGATTGAATCAGGAGATCAGCAGGTTCTGGATCAGATGAATAAGGGGATTGAGCTGGACATGGTGGCCCAGGTGTTACGGGCGCTGAAATCGGCAGGGATTCTCACCTATGTGTACCTTCTTTTCGGCACACCTTCCGAGGATGAAGCCGGTGCTGAACGAACCCTGGAGTTCACGGCCCGCCATCATGATGAAATCGGTTTTCTCAACCTGGCCGTGTTTAATCTGCCCCTGGCCGGTCCTGAGGCGTCAGGCCTTGCAGTTAATGAATTTTATCGAGGAGATCTTTCTCTGTATACTGATTTCAGCCATCCAAAAGGCTGGTCGCGCCGCAAGATTCGAACATTCTTAAGCAAAAAATTCAAACGCCATCCCGCCATTGCCCCAATTATCCAGTGTGATCCGCCATTTTTCACCTCAAACCATGCACCGTTGTTTCATTCGTCATTTTTTTAGTGCCTTACTCCTGAAAGGCTGTCACTCTTTTCAGTACTCGCTTGACGGGTATAAAAAACAAGAAACTGGTAACAGCTTTTGAAACAAGGACTCGAAGGTCTCGCCTTGCTCTTGCTCGCTATCTGCCTCTACGACAAGGCACTTACACCCGCCAGGCGAGTACTGAAAAGAGTCCTAAGAAATCTAATGCTATCTTCCGCTTTAGTGGGTTAGTCGGTCTTGATGGCACCGATGACAAAGAAGTGCATAAAGGCCTTCTTTTTTTTATTTGAATGTGAAGTTATTTAAGCTTGTTGGCTCTTCAAAACGTAACTTCTCAATAAGTGTTGGCATACCGACAACCTCCCCCTTTAGCAAAGGGGGATTGAGGGGGATTTTTTATAGATTGCCACCACTTATTGAGAAGTTACTTCAAAACGTTTACCATTTTTTCGATACCTGATATGATCAGGTCTATTCTCAGACAGCCTCCGGCAACGTTATTTTAAAAATGCGCTACTCTAAATTACCTTAATCTTACATTTATGACCGCAACAAACCCCGAGCTTGAACTCGCCAACGACTTTGTTCAGTATACCGATTGCAACATCTTCCTGACCGGCAAAGCAGGCACCGGCAAAACTACCTTTCTGCACAATCTGAAAAAGCGCTCGGCCAAGCGAATGATTATCACCGCCCCTACCGGGGTGGCGGCCATCAATGCCGGCGGCGTAACGCTTCATTCCTTTTTCCAGCTGCCCTTTGGCCCATTTGTGCCGGGCAGCGAGACATACGAACGAAACAAACAGAGGCTGTTCAGATTCAGCAAGGAAAAGAAACAGATCATTAAGAGCCTTGATTTGCTGGTGATCGATGAAATAAGTATGGTGCGCGCTGATTTACTTGACGCAGTTGATGCCGTGCTGCGTCGCCACCGCCGGAACAATCAACCCTTTGGCGGAGTGCAGCTATTGATGATCGGCGATCTGCACCAGCTCTCTCCGGTTGCAAAACGCGACGAATGGCAACTTTTACAACAGCATTATGAATCAGTTTATTTTTTCAGCAGCAAGGCGCTGGCCCAGACCGAACTTATTCCCCTTGAACTGAAACATATTTATCGCCAGTCAGACGCCGGTTTCATCAAACTCCTGAACCAGGTGCGCGATAACCGGCTTGACGAATCTACCCTGAGCGAACTCAACAAGCGTTACATCCCGAATTTTTCTCCTGACGAAGACCAGGGCTACATCACACTGACGACCCATAACAGCAATGCTGACTCTATCAATCAATCAAGGCTTAAAATCTTAGCCAAAAAAGAACACCGCTTCAAAGCTGAAATCAGCGAAGATTTCCCTGAACATATCTACCCCACAGCAGCCACCCTTCTGCTTAAAGAAGGGGCCCAGGTGATGTTTGTCCGTAATGATTCCTCAGCCGACAAACTCTATTACAATGGAAAAATCGGTAAGGTAAACAAAATTTCAAACAAAAGTATCAGGGTTATCTGCCCCGGCGACCAGCAGGAAATCAAAGTGGAACCTGTCACCTGGGAAAACATCAAATACACGGTTGACGAAGAAACCAAGGAAATTGATGAGAACATCATCGGCAAATTCAGCCAATACCCCTTAAAATTAGCTTGGGCCATTACCATCCATAAAAGCCAGGGCCTTACCTTTGAAAGGGCCATCATCGATGCCCAGGCCGCCTTTACCCATGGTCAGGTCTATGTGGCCCTAAGCCGCTGCAAGACCTTGGAAGGCATGGTCCTTAACTCGCCCATCTCAGCCAAAGGGGTGCAAACGGATAACGCCATAGCAGATTTCGATGAAAACACCAAACAAAACCCGCCGTCTGCCAAACAGCTTCAAACAGCCAAAATCAGCTACCAGCAGCATCTGCTGCTTGATTGTTTTGATTTTCATCTCCTGGCTAACCGCTTGAATTATCTTGTCAGACTTTTACTCGGCAACGCCAGGGTGGTGCAGATCACAGGCATCCAGGATATCCGTCAGATCCAGAAACAAACCGGCAAGGACATCCTTCATGTCAGTGAAAGCTTCAAACATCAGCTCAACACCCTTTTTTCAGAAACACTGCCCGGATCAGACCCGGTTATTCTGGAACGAATTGGGAAGGCGTCAATCTGGTTTCAGGAGAGATTCTCCTCTATCTTTGGGGAATTGACGCAAAATATGGGCATCGAAACAGATAATGCAGATATTCGCAAAAAGACAAAAAACGCCCTGAATAATCTGAAACAGGAAATCAATGTAAAATTGGCGGGAATACGAAACTGTGAAAAAGGCTTTTCGCCCGCCTCCTACCTGCGAGCTGTTTCAGCGGCTGAAATTGACTTTGTCCCGGACAAAATAAAAAAACATCAGGCTCCGGCCTACAGCGAATCCGATGTCGGCCACCCGGAGCTTTTCCAGAGCCTGAAGGACTGGCGCACGGCAAAGGCAAAGGAGGAAGAGATCGCCCATTTCCGAATTTTGCATCAGAAGGTATTGATCCAGATAGCCATATTTCTGCCTGACAGCATTGTAAGTCTTCAAAAAATAAAAGGAATCGGCAAGAAAACTGCGGAAAAATACGGCGAGGAACTGGTGGCACTGATTACGGACTACCGCAAACGACATAAAATTGAAAAGGTCGTCCTGCCGGAGCCTGCGCAACTTCCGGAAGAAAGCGCCCCGGCAAAAGATCATGCTCCCCGGACCGACACGAAACAAACAAGTCTTGCCCTGTTTAATTCAGGATTAACTATTGCCCAAATTTCCGGCGAACGGGGCCTGGCAAACTCTACCATTGAAAGCCACCTGACCTATTTTGTAGAAAAAGACGAATTGGATATCAACAAGCTGCTTTCAGCTGAAAAACAAAAAACCATTGAGAAAAAACTCGCTGAAATGCGAAAAAACAGTTTGGGCGAAGTAAAAAAGGCCCTGGGCGATGGCTACTCCTATAACGAAATCAAAATGATCCTGGCCCAGCGGAAACACCTTGGGGGTTAGCTTTCAACCTCTTTTTTGCCTCCAATAGCTGCCACCGCATAGAGGGGCAGAAACACGAGTTTCTGCTCAAAACGTTCCTTATAGGCTCCACTGTAAAGCACTATCCCATGGGGACAGTTGTGATATTTATCAAGCATGAGATAAAGAC
>JAGHCC010000222.1 GCA_021160685.1 Desulfobulbaceae bacterium
AATCACGTCCGGCAAATCCGTGTCAAGGAGTGTTGAGGGGCTCAGGTTGATGGCAACGCCTATCTTGAGCTGATCGTTATGCCATTGGTTGGCCTGTGTCAGAGCCGTTTTTACAACCCAGAGAAAGAGTTGTTTTATCAGGCCGGTCCGTTCCGCCAGGGGAATAAAGTCGTTCGGCGGAATGAGTCCGTGTTCTTTGTGCTGCCAGCGCACCAGGGCCTCAACACCGTTGATGCAGTTGTTTTTTATGTCTATTTTCGGTTGGTAATGAAGAACAAGATCACCATTTTCAATGGCCTGGCGCAACTCACCCATCAGGGTCAGGCGTTTTGGACTGTGTTTGTCAAGCTTTCGAGAGTAGATTGCAAAACCGTCATTGTTCTGCTTGGCAACATACATGGCGACATCGGCCCGCTGCATGATTGTGTCGACATCCTTGCCATGCTCGGGAGAGATGGCAATGCCGATACTGGCCTGCACATCCAGATTCAAGCCGCCGACCATAAAGGGGGTATGGAAAGAGTTTTGAATCTTTTCAGCAACGATTTGCACATGGCTTCTTTTTTTGATCAAGGGAAGCAGGATGGCAAATTCGTCACCGCCAAGACGGGCCAGGGTGTCTGATTCCCGCACCACGCCCTGCAGGCGCAGCGCGACATGTTTTAAAACCTGGTCACCGCTGTGGTGTCCCAGTGTGTCATTAATTTCTTTAAAATGGTCAAGATCAAGGATGAAAAGAGCAAGGTTTTTTTGTTCCCGGAGCGCGACATGAATAGCCTGTTCCAGTCGATCCCGCAGAAGAACCCTATTAGGAAGATCGGTAAGGGAATCATGGGTGGCATCGTGCATGATTTGGTATTCGAGAGCTGCGGTCTGGCTGCGCAGTTCATGGGTCTGGTCGAGCACTATGGTACTTGCCTGAAGGGCCATGGCTGAGCTGACATATTGGCCCCAGGATGCGAAGATGAAGGGCATGCCATCCAGAATCCACAGGGTAAAATTATTTTTCTGGGCTGCTATAATATTGTTAAAGTTGATATCGCCATAATGATATTGAGAAGATAACAGAGTCGCCAGGATGATGGCGCTGATGGCAATTGATGTCCCGTAAATTGCATGTTTAGTCACATTGGACTTCATAATTGAAACATTATTGATGAATGCCTGGCCTAGTCTTTCCATGGTTGCTTCCGAGGGAATTTTGTAAGCGTTCACCAGCACCTCATCTTTGCCCATTCGGAGTCTGCGCTTACCTGGGCTTGCTTGAATAACACCAGTATGCTACGCAGTCCCAAATGAACAAGCGGAGTCTCGTTGCACTCGCTTTCCTGAGGCACTGATAAACGCTTACGGCTTTGTAATTTACCGAAACCCGTGCTCCTGGTGAACGGTTACGGAATTTTTTTAGGGAGAAAAAGGTTTACCTAAAAATTATCGGGAAAAAGGGGGGAATTGTCAAATAAAGTTTTTATTTGTCTTACCTGGCAACAACAAAGGCGTCGGGATATCCACCATCGACCATGATTTTTTCCATCTGGCGGGCAGCACTCAGGGTTGTGCCGGCTTTGACCTGCACACGGTAAAAAATAGCGTCACCACGGTCATAGCGTTTGACAACACATTCTTTGCCGCTGTTCACTATTTTCTTTTGAAGTCTGTCGGCGTTGGCAACAACTGTGAATGAGCCGATCTGGATGTAGAAATCTCCTGACTGGAAATCCGCGTGGGGCAGGAATCGTTCAACTTTTTTATTCCCTTGCTGATAAGTCATTGCTTCACCCAGAGCGGTGATCCTCACCCTGGCCGTGCCTCTTTTGACAACATTGAGTTTTTGTGCCGCCTTGAAACTGAGATCGATGATCCTGCCTTTGACAAAGGGGCCGCGGTCATTGACCCTGAGGACCATTTCCCGGTTGTTCTCCAGGTTTTCTACCAGCAGCATGGTATTCATGGGCAGGGTTTTGTGGGCGACTGACAGGTCGTACATATTGTATGTTTCGCCATTTGATGTCTTGCGGCCATGGAATGGACGGCCATACCAGGAGGCCAGGCCTGTTTGTCGGAAACCATGGGAGGAGGGCAGGGGGTAATAGGTCTTGCCTTTAATTTTATATGGGCGCTGGGTTCCCGGCACTCTTTTGGCGGGCGTAATCTTCTGTTTGGTCGGTGTACTGGTAACTCTGGGGCTGGAGCAGCCGCAGAAGAGAAAGATGATAACGGACAAGATGTATATATATTTTGTAAACATTCGGTTAACTCGTTGATCTGAAATCAATGATTTCCTCTGGGTAGGCCCACTTTTTGTTTATAAGTCATAAGACAGGTGTCTTCTAAAAGAATCATTATACTGACTATTTTTTTTCATATATGTCCGTGTTGTGCTGAACGCTGTCATCATTCGTCATCAGGTTGTACGGTTTTTCCATCAGACGGTAGTTTTCTTGTAAACGAAGGGGGTAAAAGGCACCAGCCCTGCCGGTAGTATGGGGGGTGTAGGGCAGCAGGCCATAGGGTTCTGCTTTTTCAGGGGACACTGAATCGTAAATGACCTTTTCGTTTTTATCAACAAATGTGAGATGGAGATCGAGAATGGGCCGGCAGATATGTAAACGATTGTCCTGGCCCCGGCAGACAAGGGGAAATTCCCAGCGCCGCTGTCCATACCCCTTCAACCAGATCCCCAGCCTGGCGGTGGAGGTGATTTTGTCCCGCATGAACGGTATGGGATATTCTTCGTCACTGTACAGATTGGTTTCAAGCTGATCTTCCACTTCAAAGCTGCCCTGGACGGTGAGTGCGCCCCAGGGATCATAATCTTCAGCATCCTGGCGCAGGAGATGAGTTCCCTGGTCGGTAAAGCTCCATTGGGCATGACAGACCGAGCAGTGTGCATTTTGACCGTGGAGTTTGTGGGCCGGGTGGCTGAGCTGCGGCACTTGTATTTCCCGGCCATCCTTCTTCAGGCTCAGGATAAGTGAGTCGCCGGTTTTATGGAGATTCTCCAGGGACAGTTTTTCTTTGCCTGCCAGATGGCAGCTTTTACAGCTGATTTGAGTCTTTGCCTTTGTCATCAGTTCACGGCCGGAGTGGCAATCAATGCAGAGCAGGCCGCCTGTCTGGTGAATATCCGGGGAAAGTTGGTGGAATTCAAGGCCGTAGGGCCTGGGAGGAGCGCTTTGAGCCGTGTAGGGTGTCCGGTAGTCCCAGTGAAAGTCATGCTCGAAGCGGCCATGGTAGTCAGCGCCGACAAAGTTGCCGTAATGACAGTGGAGACACTGTTCATCCCCAGGTGATTTACTGAATTGATGGCTTGCCAAACGTCCTTTTTGAAATGAAAGATGACAGGCCGCGCATCCTGTGGCATGGCCGGTTTCAGGATAAGGATCGCCGGAAAAATAGAGATGACAGCGCAGACAGCGACGGCGGAGCAGGTCATCGGCCAGGGCGAGGGGGGAATCGATCGTGTCATGAACAGGGATTTTTGTTAAAGACGTAAGTTCCTGTTCAGCGCCAAAAGCTCGACGGACAATATTGACTTCATTTTTGAGGGTGAAATGAAGGGAATGGCTTGCATTTTTCACCCTGTCTGCATGGCATTTGCCGCAGGTTTTGGCCATGACGTCCGGGTGGGCCGGCCTGGTGATCAATCCTTCATGGGCCTCCTCTTTAGAAGAGACCCCTGTTTCTCCAGCATGGCAGTCCCGGCAGGCAAAATTGTGGTTTTTGTCCAGGCTGAAATCGTGGCAGTCCCGGCAAGTGTAGATCGTTTTCTTTTGCTCCTGCTGGGGCAGGACGCTTGCTCCTTTGTTTTGCTCATCCTGACCGCAGGCGGTAATGGAGATGGCGATCAACAGGAAAAGGATGCAATATAAGCATCTAAGGATGAAATATGCGCTTCTATGGTTAATCATTCCCTCTGTTCCTCTGCCCCTTAGTCCCTATGTCCCTAATCTTTTCCCACGTTATCTGAAAGGAAAATAAAGTTCAAAAAATGCTTTTTCCAACCCTTTTTTTTCATGGAAAATCGTTTCATGTTGCACTATAGTGGTTTCCATGAAAAATAAAAGAAAATCACTGAAAACAAAGTTTATCTTTATTACCGGCGGTGTGCTTTCTTCCCTGGGCAAGGGCCTGGCCGCCGCCGCCATCGGCGCCCTTCTTGAAAGCCGGGGCCTCACCGTCACCATGCAGAAGCTTGATCCCTACATTAATGTGGATCCCGGCACCATGAACCCTTTTCAGCATGGTGAGGTCTATGTCACCGATGACGGGGCAGAGACTGATCTTGATCTAGGCCATTACGAGCGCTATACCAAGGCCAAGCTTGGCCAGAAAAATAACTACACCTCAGGCCGTATCTACTATTCGGTGATCACCAAGGAGCGCAGGGGCGAATATTTGGGCGGCACCGTCCAGGTGATTCCCCATATCACTGATGAGATCAAGAGAGCTATTTTTCAGCTTGAGGGCGACGCAGATGTGGCTCTCGTTGAAATCGGCGGTACCATCGGCGACATTGAGAGTCTGCCGTTTCTTGAGGCGATCAGGCAGTTTCGTCTTGATGTCGGCAGGGAGAATTCCCTTTTTATCCACGTGACCTTGGTTCCGTATATCAAGACGGCGGGCGAGATGAAAACAAAGCCCACCCAGCACAGCGTCAAGGAGTTGAGGGCCATCGGTATTCAGCCGGACATCCTGCTCTGCCGCACGGACAGGCCCCTGGACCAGAAACTGAAAGCCAAGATTTCGCTTTTCTGTAACATGGATACTAATGCGGTGATCACGGCTCAGGATGTGGATTCGATTTACGAAGTTCCCCTCCGTCTCCATGAAGAAGGAGTTGATGAGAAGATCCTCGAACTACTCAATGTCTGGACTCGGGCGCCACAGGTACAGCCCTGGAAGGATCTGGTGCAGAAGATCAAAGAGCCCAAACATGAGGTGCTGATTGCGATTATCGGCAAGTATGTTGATCTGACCGAATCCTACAAGAGCCTGCATGAGGCCCTTGTGCATGGCGGTGTGGCCAATGATGCCACCAAGGTTGAACTCCGTTATGTGAGGGCCGAGGATCTGGAGAGTGGCAAGGCTGAAAATCTTCTGGCCGGCTGTCATGGTATTCTGGTTCCCGGTGGCTTTGGTCATCGTGGCGTTGAGGGGAAGATCAGGGCCATCTCCTATGCCCGCAAGAATAAAATTCCTTTCTTTGGTATTTGTCTGGGCATGCAGCTTGCCGTGGTCGAGTTTGCCCGCTCCATCGGCATGAAAGATGCTGACAGCGTCGAGTTTAACAGCAAGACCAAGCATCCGGTGATTTATTTGATGACGGAGTGGTTTGATGAGCGCACAAATAAGGTGCAGCTTCGGGATGAGAATTCCGAAAAGGGCGGCACTCTGCGCCTTGGCTCCTATCCCTGCCGTCTGGTGAAAGATACTTTTGCCCAGCAGGCCTATGGTGTTGATGATATAGACGAGCGCCACCGTCACCGCTATGAATTTAATAATGAATTCCGTGAACAGCTTGAAGCAGAGGGGTTGGTGGTCAGCGGCGCTTCTCCGGATAATAACCTGGTAGAGATCGTTGAGTTGAAGGACCAGCCCTGGTTTCTGGGCTGTCAGTTCCATCCGGAATTTAAGTCACGGCCAATGGATCCCCATCCCCTGTTCAGGGAATTTATCAGGGCTGGCTTGGAGTTTGCTGGAGTGAAATGATGGTAAGCGGTTACAGAACGGTGGTTTTCGAAAATCTTAATCTCTGGTGAAAGGTAACTTCTCAATAAGTGGTGGTGTACAGACTGCCTCCCCCTTCGAAGTCTCACAAGCTCGCTATCTGAAAAAGGGGGATTGAGGGGGATTTTTTTTAAGTTGCCACCAGTTATTGAGAAGTTACGGTGAAAGGTTGCAAATAATGGATATTGTTGAGATTAATGGCAGGTTTCAGGTTGGCGCCGGACATCCCCTGCTGCTTATTGCCGGCCCCTGTGTGCTGGAATCGGCCGAAATTGCCAGGGAAATCGCGGCAGGTCTTAAAGAGATCACCGGCCGTCTTAATATTCCCTTTGTCTTCAAGGCCTCTTTTGACAAGGCCAATCGCACATCCCTGGATTCATTTCGGGGTCCTGGTTTAAAGGATGGCCTGGCCATGCTTGGCGAGATTCGGGAGGAATTCGGTATCCCGGTGATTTCGGATATCCATGAAACAGCACAGGTCGCTCCGGCGGCCGAGGTTCTGGATATTCTGCAGATTCCTGCCTTTCTCTGTCGTCAGACCGATTTGCTGGTTGCTGCCGCAAGCGCTGGCAAGCCGGTCAGTATTAAAAAAGGCCAGTTCTTGTCGCCTTGGGATATGGAGCATGTTGTGGCCAAGGCCAAGGCTTTGGGCAATCGGCAAATCCTGCTCACCGAGCGGGGCGCATCATTTGGCTATAATAATCTGGTGGTGGACATGCGTTCCCTGCCGGTGATGCGGTCCCTGGGATGTCCGGTCATTTATGATGCCACCCACAGTATCCAGCTTCCCGGCGGTGCCGGAGGAAGCTCGGGCGGCCAGCGAGAGTTTATTCCGCCCTTAACCAGGGCTGCCGTGGCTGCCGGTATTGATGGTCTTTTCATGGAAGTGCATCCTGATCCGGACAAGGCGCTTTGTGACGGCCCAAACTCTATGCCCCTTGATCAGGTGGAATCCCTGCTCACAACCCTTTTACGGATCCATGAAATCACTGCATCGGAACCTTTGTTGGGAGAGAGTCATGTCGGATAACGGTTGTGCCTATCCCTCCGATTGTGAGTTGACCCAGGCCCTGTTGCAAAAAGCCGCTTCCCGTCTACAACCCGAGGAAAGAGGCTATGTCTGGAAATCCTGCCTGCCCAGGGCCAAGCCTGTGAAACTCCTTCTTCTTGATGTGGACGGAGTTCTCACCGACGGCTCGCTTTCCTACACCCACGACGGCCGGGAGATCAAGACCTTTCATTCCCGTGATGGGCTCGGTTTGAATCTGCTCAGAGAGGCTGGTGTTGAAGTCGGATTGATAACGGCCAGAACATCGGAGGCTCTGAAAAAACGGGCTCAGGATCTTTCCATTCCCCATGTCTATCAGGGAAGGCGTAAGAAAATAGAAGTCTACCGGGAGATCCTGGCAAAGCTCAATTTGCAGGATCATGAAGTCGCCTATATGGGCGATGACTGGCTTGATCTGCCCCTTCTTGTCCGGGTTGGTTTTTCCGCCTCTGTGGCGGATGGTGCGCCTGAGGTCAGAGATGTGGTTCATTACGTCTCGAAAAGAAACGGCGGCAAGGGCGCTGTGCGCGAGGTTTGTGATTTGATTATTGATGCTAAAGGGATGACTGAGACCCTGCTGGCAAACTATTTGAAATAATGTTGGGATCAAGAAATACAGTCTGGCTCCTTCCTCTTGCTTTTATCATGGCCTCGCCTCTCTGGTGGGCTCCGGTAACGAATTTTCTTACGCCGAGATACGATTTTTCCTCTCTGGGCCAAGCCAGTCCCCCAGCCAGCACTTTTTTGATGAAAGATGTTCTTTTGACCCGGTTTACAGATGGGCGGAAAGAGCTGACTATTGAGGCCGATCGCGTCCGATCGGAAAAAGTAGATGGTGATCTGCGCATGGAACAGGTGGATGCCACTTTTTTTGACGACAATAATCAGGTTGAGGGGCGAATCAGGGGGGAAGAAGGTTTATATGAACAGAAAAAAGAGATTCTCACCCTGGAGCATCAAGTTTCCGTGCTTTTGAAAAATGGCTGGACCATGAAAAGCGAGTCCCTGCGCTATTTTTTCAAAAGCCAGAAAGTCGAGACGGAAGAGGCTGTTCTGATCAGCAGTGACGGCATACAGGTGCGCGGCACGGGAATGAAATATGATCTGGCTTCAGGCGCCTTTCAAGTCGGCGGAAGGGTCGTCTGTGATGTTCGTTGAAGGTGTAAGATAAGGCTGAATGGGCGAATTCATACGGATTTTAGCAGCTTCGCGCCATTTTCTCCCAGTATCCGTTTTTCCAGTTCATCGCCAAGGTTGAGACTCCTGACTTGGGCAATCGCCCCTTGCTGGTCAGCCCAGGGCGTATCACTGCCAAAGAGAATTTTATCCTCGGGATGTCCAAGTATAATTTCTCTGGCCTCGTCCGCCGTCATAAATTCCAGACAAAATGCGAGATCCAGGTAAACGTTTTTACCGACAAGAAACTCTCGAACTTCCTCCCAGAGCTGCCAGCCTCCCATATGGGCGGCAATGAATTTTAGGTCAGGAAAAGGTTTGAGCACCCGTGCCGTGCGGACAGGATCGGCAATACGACTTCCGGGAAAGCCGATGTCAAAACCGGAATGCATGAGCAGGATCAGGCCGAGATCGGCTATTTTTTCATAGGCCGGAAAGAGGCGTTCCTCGTCAACGGAGAATTTCTGGTAATAGGGATGGAGCTTGATGCCTTTAAACCCCTCATCCTTTATTTTCTCAATGCAGGAGAGCATGTCGGGGTTTTCCGGATGAAATGAGAGAAAGGGCTCAATACGTTCGGAGCGGATTTTTTTTGACCAGGCCAGAATGGCATCAAACTGTGCCGGCCTGGTGGCAACGGAAGCAACCACACTTTTGTTAATTTTTGCTCTATCCATAGAGTGGAGCAGAGATGTGATGGTGCCGTCCAGGACCGCCGTTATGTCTGCCTTTTTCGCCAGGATTGGTACGGATTTTACTGCAAGCTGATTCGGAAAGGCATGGGCGTGGAAGTCAATGATTTGGGACATAATTTTTTAAAGGTTTAAAGGTTTAAAGGTTCAAAGGTTCAAAGGGGCAGAGGGACAGAGGGACAGAGGGACAGAGGGACAGAGGTTCAAAGGGACAGAGGTTCAAAGG
>JAGHCC010000129.1 GCA_021160685.1 Desulfobulbaceae bacterium
GCAACTGTGTGGGAGAGTAGGTCGCCGCCGAATTTTATATCTAAAAATGCTTCCAGCCACTAGGCTCGGAAGCATTTTTTTTTGCCCCTGTTTTGTTTCAATCCAACCTCTCAACGTGATCCTGGTTTTGGCTGAGGACTCTGCCCGCTAATACCCTCTACTTCTTATCCGCTCAACTGCTTTTGCGCCGGTTTCTCTTGCATGCTTGCTTTCATGAGTTAGCTTCTAAGAGATATGAGCCAATGGTTTCCGCGTTTCATTATTGTTTTTTCAGGTGACTATTTTGTGTTGAAGAGGTATCATTCATGCAAATTTTAGGATGCAAATATACGAAACAGAGCAGGCTCAAAAGAATATATGAAACCAAAATTTCAGGTACTTATATTAGCAGCTGGTAAAGGGACAAGAATGAAGTCCTCGAAGGCTAAGGTTTTGCATGAAGTGTTTTATGCGCCAATGATTCATCATGTTTTAAATGCTGTTAATCCTCTAGACGCAGATCAGCAGATTGTTGTTGTTGGCCATCAGCAGGACATTGTCAAAGAGTCGTTGGCTGGATATGATGTTGTTTATGCCGAGCAGAAGGAGCAGCTTGGTACAGGACATGCGGTTTTGTCTGCCGAAGAGCTTCTTATGGTGACTTCTGGTGTGGTGATGATTCTTTGCGGTGATACTCCACTTGTCCGTACAGAGACACTTCAGGAAATGCTTGAGCTGCATCTTGGTAGTAAAAGTCAGGTAACGGTCATGACGACAACCCTGGATAACCCGACAAACTATGGCCGTATCATCTCTGATGAAAATGGATATGTGCTCCAAATTGTTGAGGAGAAGGATGCTTCTTCGGCACAGAGAACTATTTCCGAGGTTAATGCCGGTATTTATTGCGTTGATGTTGATTTTCTCTGCAGAACATTGAAAAAGGTCGGTACTAATAACCAACAGGGTGAGGTTTATTTAACTGATATTGTAGAAGTTGCAACAGGAGATGGGTTGCAGGTTACTAAGTTTGTCTGCCAGGATTCCAATGAGATTCTCGGAGTCAATTCGAGAATTGAGTTGGCTCAGGCACATGCTGCGTTACAGGATCGCTATCATCGTTTTCTTATGATGTCAGGGGTAACTCTCTATCAACCTTCTACTATTGTCATTGAAAATACGGTTTCCATTGCTTTGGATACGATCATTTATCCTAATGTCAGTATTTCCGGATCCACAATTATCGGACATAATTGTTTGATTGAATCTTTTACGGATATTAAGGATTGTCACATAGGCAATCATGTTACGGTTCGCTCTGGATCTCATGTCCATGGCTGCGAATTTGCTGATAACGAATCGATAGGCCCGTGTTTTAAGAATTTTTGAGCAGGATTTTTCACAAATTTTTATGGTTAATAAAAGTTTGAATCAGGATAATAATTATTTGTAAAGTTTACAGGAAGGAGTTTTTAATTATTTATGGAAGATCGAGAAGACTTAAAGAAATTGGAAAACATCGTAGAGAAACTAATCTCTGCTTATAATAATTTGAAGACTGATAAACACGATGTTGAGGAGATGTTGTTACAAAGTCAGAACGAAAATGAACAGTTGCAGAATCAGTTATCCCAGCTGCAGGATGAAAAATCTCATGTCCATGATCGTGTTGTTGGTCTCTTGGGAACTATTGAAGATTGGGAGAAGACACAAAATCTGACTATCTCAGATGACTCAGATGACTCAGATGACTCAGATGAAGAAGTGTCTGGTTTTGAGGCGGACAGGCAAAAGGAAGTAGAATCGTCTTCTCAGCTGTTTACGATGGATAAATAACAGATGAATTGAGGTTGTTGTATTTCAGCAGCATAAAAGCTGCAACGAGAGGTGAGTAATTAGTTTATCGAGAATATTTAAATTTGAGAAGTCAGAATCCTGGCATGGCACTGTGAACGTCTGAAAGAATTTGTTGCCACAGATTTGATATCTTGGTAACACCTCATTATTAGTGAGTTTCTGGAGAATATGCGATTTTGGAAAGATTGGTCAAATTTGATGTGCTCGGCCAGGAATATCCTTTATATACGGATGCGCCGGAAGAAGATGTACAAGAAATTTTAAATCTTGTCAAAAGTCAGTTAGAGGCGTATTCTCAAGTTTCTTCAACTCTTCCGCCAAACAAAATTGCGATTCTGGCAAGCCTGAATATGGCAGGAAAGTATGTTAAGTTAAAAAAGGATTTCGAGCAGTTAAAAAAAAATGTTAAGGATTCCACAGAAAAATTAACAATAAAAATTGATAGTACGGTAAAATAAATCATGTTAATCTCTTTGAAGATTAACAGGTTAAAAAATTCGCTTTCCCCTGCCTGGTTAGTGATTAATAGCATATTTGAGCCAACATTATCATCGAGGGAGACTTCCCTGGTCCTGTATAGAAATTCGTAACAACGAAATTACTAGAAGGGATTATAAGTTCTCCCACCTAACTAGTTAGGTTCGATGTCGCGTTAACACGGCTATGGCGGGGGATTTATTTAGCTTCATCTGACGGAAGTCAGTTTATATATGGGGAAGAAAAAGAACCCCCTTTGAGAAATTTTCTTTGTTTTCCGGAGAAAATTGTAAAGCAATCGGGACGTAAAGAACGTCACGATGGAAAATGAATAATCCTGATCATGTCAGGTTTTTATAAGGCAATATGTTTTTTTATATTGGTATCTTGGATGCCGGAAGTACGTTTTTGTGTGAATAAGGATAAAAATAATTGACAGATTTTCTTGTGATTGTTGTCATATGTTTGCTAGCTCAGGCCTAATATTTTATATTTGGCCTATTCTTAGCGTCCTAATGCGAAATCTGCTTGTCAGTCACTCTAGGCCTTTCTTTGTTTTCCATCTTTTTTCTTTCTCCCCTTCGTTTTGTTTCAGCGTTGATCGTAGGGCTCGCTCAAAATAAGTATCACACTATTCGGAGCTTGCGTTTACTTGGCTATTTCCCGTTTCGCGAAAACAGTTACTGAGTGCTGCATATCTTTGTATTCGCTTCTTGGAAATAAACAGGTAAGCACAAACCCCGCAGCAATGTGAACTTTTGTCGTGCTTGCTCTTTTACAGATCTTGAGTGTAAAGTTTACGTGATGAGTGTCATTTATATATCGACCGTTGCGTTTCACTCCTCAGAAATAATTGAAACATTTCTCATTTTTTTCTAACTTCCGCTCTTTCTTTACCAGAGACAACAATACAAAGCAGAAGGTGCTCCTCGTGACAACAATTTCACAAGTTATTTTATATATTTTATCACTCATTGCCGGTCTGTTCGTCGGATTTTTAATTCGAAAACGCTTTTTTGAATCTCGCTTGGAGAATATTGAAGATCAGGGCCGGAAACTTATTGAGAATGCCCTGTCTGAGGCGGAGCAGATCAAGAAAAAAGCGTCGTTACAAATTAAGGATGAATCATACCAGCTGAAGATAGCGGCAGAACAGGAGTTTCAGGAGTTGAAAGCCGGTCTGCTTGAGAAAGAAAAACGTGTAGCTCAGAAAGTTGATCAGGTAGATCGTAAGATCGATCTGTTGGATAAGCGTGAGATCGATTTTCTCAACAGAGAGAATAATTTAACTGTAGAGGAGAAAAAAATTGTCGAGCAGAAAAAGACAATTGATTCCCTGGTTGAAGATCAACGTTTTCAGCTTGAGAAGATTTCCGGTATCAGCAAGGAACAGGCCCTGAAATTATTGACGGAGTCCATTGAAAGCGAAGCTCGGATGGAGGCGGCAAAGGCTATTGTCAGAATCGAAAATGAGATGAAGATTCAGGCCGACAAAAAGGCCAAGAATATTCTCTCCCTTGCAATTTGTCGTTATGCCGGAGATTTTGTGGCAGAAAAGACCGTGTCAGTGGTTCCTTTGCCAAATGATGAAATGAAAGGACGAATCATTGGCCGTGAGGGAAGAAACATCAGGGCCATTGAAGCGGCTACCGGTATTGATATTATTATTGACGATACACCTGAGGCCGTCATCTTATCAGGATTTAACCCGTTACGTCGTGAGGTCGCCCGGATTTCCCTGGGGCGTTTGATTTCTGACGGACGTATCCATCCCGCCCGGATTGAAGAGGTTGTGGGCAAGGTCGAGAAGGAACTGGATGTCTCAATGCGGGAGGCCGGGGAGCAGGCTACTTTTGATGTTGGCGCCCATGGCGTGCATATGGAGATCATTATGCTGCTTGGCCGATTAAAATACCGGACAAGTTACGGGCAGAATGTTTTGCAGCATTCTCTTGAGGTTGCTTTTTTGTGTGGAGTTATGGCAGCGGAGCTTGGTCTTAACGAGAGTGTGGCGAAAAGGGCTGGCTTGCTGCACGATATCGGCAAGGCGGTTGACCATGAGGTTGAGGGATCCCATGCCACTATCGGCGCTGATTTGGCAAAAAAATATGGAGAATCGCCGGAAATTGTTCATGCCATTGGAGCTCATCATGAGGATATTCCGCCCGAGTCTGTTCTGGATGTTCTTGTGCAGTCTGCCGATGCTCTTTCAGGTGCAAGGCCCGGCGCTAGAAAGGAGATGCTTGAAACGTATGTGAAGCGTCTGGATAATCTTGAGCAGATCGCCAATTCATTTAAGGGTGTCGAAAAATCTTTTGCAATCCAGGCCGGTCGTGAAATCCGTATTGTTGCCAACAGCAACGAGGTTTCCGACGCTGAGGCAGCCTGTATAAGCCGTGATATCGCCAAGAAAATTGAAAAAGAATTGACGTATCCGGGGCAGATCAGGGTCACCGTTATCCGGGAAACCCGGTCGGTTGAGTATGCTAAGTAGCATTCAGATTTAGTGGGTTAGTGATTGCATGGATGCCATTGCAAGCTCACAACATATCACACTAGAAAAAAGAATCGTGTACCATATTAAGCAAAATTAATTATGAATTATACAATTGATGAACAGGTGGCGCTGATTGAGCGTGGTGCCGTTGATGTGATTTCCCGGAAAGATTTGATCAAGAAGTTGCGGAAATCCGAGGAAACCGGCGTTCCTTTAAGGGTCAAGGCCGGTTTTGACCCAACTGCGCCGGATCTTCATCTGGGCCATACTGTTTTGATTCAGAAGTTAAAGCATTTTCAGGATCTTGGTCATGAAATTCTTTTTCTCATTGGTGATTTTACCGGCATGATTGGAGATCCAACCGGTAAATCAGAGACAAGAAAGCCTTTGACCAGAGAAGATGTTGAGCGAAACGCCGAGTCTTATAAAGAGCAGATGTTTAAAATTCTTGACCCGGCAAAAACAAAAGTCATGTTTAACAGTGCCTGGCTGGATAAGCTCTCGGCCCATGATTTTATCCGTCTCGCGTCTCAGCTCACCGTGGCCAGAATGCTAGAAAGAGAGGATTTTCGGGTTCGTTTTGAAAATCAGCGGCCCATCAGTATCCATGAATTTATGTATCCTCTGATTCAGGGCTATGACTCCGTGGCCATGAAGGCTGATGTTGAGCTGGGGGGGACGGATCAACTGTTTAATGTTTTGATGGGCAGGGATTTGCAACGTGCCTGGGGCCAGGAACCACAGGTGGTTATTACCATGCCGCTGCTGGAAGGGCTGGATGGTGTTCATAAGATGAGCAAATCTCTTGGTAATTATATCGGTATTACGGAAAGTGCTGACAATATTTACGGGAAGGTGTTGTCGGTCTCCGATGAATTGATGTTTCGCTATTATGATCTTCTCAGTGATTTGACCTCAGAGGAGATTGGCAGGCTTAAAGCCGACATGGCGACAGGCGTAATCCATCCCAAAGAGGTGAAGAAGAAATTAGCCAGAGAGTTGACGAGCCGTTTTTATGATGAACTGATCGCACAAAAGGCGGAAGATAATTTTGAGCGGGTTTTTAAAAAGCATGATCTGCCGGAGGATATTCCAGAGCTTACAATGAGTGTTGAAGGCGGTGAAATCTGGCTGCCAAGACTTCTGGCTGATGCCGGTCTTGTCAAAGGAACCGGAGAGGCCCGGAGAATGATTAAACAAAATGCGGTTTCCCTGGATGGGGAAAAGATAACTGATGTGGAGTATACCATAAGAACAATGGCTGGAGTGCTCGTCAAGGTTGGTAAAAGAAAATTCTGTCGGGTTAAATTGACAGCCTCGTAATGCAGAAATCGGTTTCGTGAAAAAATATAGAAAGTAAAGGTTGAAATTATGTTTATCAAACAGATGATCGTCGGTTCCATGGCGGTCTGCTGCTATATTATAAAGTGTGAAGAATCCGGACAGGGATGTATCATTGATCCGGGAGGAAACGATGAGGAGGTTCTGGATTACTGCCATCGGGAAAATGTTGATGTGCGTTATATTATCAACACCCATGGCCATCCTGATCATGTTTGCGGCAATGGCCGTATCAAGCAGGAAACCGGGGCCGAGATTATCATGCATAAGGATGATGCCGCCTTTTTTTCCCAGCCTGAGGTGATTGATTATTTCTCCATGCTCGGTTTGCCTGCTTCGCCGCCACCTGATAAGTTGGTTGAGGATGGAGATGTGATTTCCGTGGGCAGTATCGAGTTTGAGGTCATTCATACGCCGGGGCATACTCCAGGTGGAATCTGCCTGTATAGCGAACCTGATTTGTTTACCGGTGATACACTTTTTGTCGGGGCTGTTGGCCGGACTGATTTTCCCGGAGGAGATATGGATCAGTTCATACGTGCCATAAAGGAGCGTCTTCTCGTGCTGCCCCCGGAAACCATTGTCTGGCCGGGACATGGTTACGGCGGCTCTCGTTCCACCATCGGCGAGGAAAAGCGTTCAAATCCGTTTATAAGGTAAAGAACAAAGAAGGTAGAGAAGTTAAAGGAGGTAAGAGAAGGTAGAAGAGGATAAGAGAGGATAAAGGATATAGATAATATCGAGGGGATGGAGTAGTTAAAAAATATCATTTTTGTGCCATTCTATACCTTCTTTACCTTCTATACATTCTATACATTCTTAATTTTCTATACCTTCTTTCTTCATTATGCGTGAAGTTGTTCTTGGAACAGCAGGTCATGTTGATCACGGTAAGACCAGTCTTGTCCGCGCGCTGACCGGTATTGAGACCGATCGACTCAAGGAGGAAAAGAAAAGAGGCATCACCATTGAACTCGGTTTTGCCTATCTGGACCTTCCCTGTGGTCATCGGTTGGGTATTATTGATGTTCCGGGTCATGAGAAGTTTGTGAAACACATGGTGGCCGGTGCCTCAAGTATTGATCTTGTCGCTTTTGTCATTGCGGCGGATGAAGGGATCATGCCCCAGACGCGGGAGCATTTTGAGATTTGCAGTCTCCTTGGAGTTGACAAGGGATTGATCGTCATTACCAAGAAAGACATGGTTGATCCCGAGTGGCTTGAGCTGGTTGAGGAAGATGTCAGGGAATATTTTGCCGGGAGTTTTCTGGACGGGGCTCCCATGCTTGAGGTCTCATCGATCACCGGTGAGGGAATCGATGAGTTGCGCAATGCAATTGACCGCATGGTTTCTCAATGCACGTTCAGTGAGGCCCATGGGCCATTTCGGTTGGCGGTTGACCGTATTTTCAGCATGAAGGGGTTTGGGTCGGTGGTAACCGGGACTTCACTTTCCGGCCGTATTAAAGTTGGTGATGAAATTGTTCTTTTTCCCGGGGAGTTGAGTGGTAAGATTCGTGGTATTCAGGTGCATGGTCAGGCCGTTGACGAGGTGGAGGCCGGCAACCGCACCGCCATTAATATTCATGGACTGGAAAAAGAGATGATTCACCGGGGAGATATGCTGGCCTCTCCAGGCTGTCTCTCTCCCTCCTATGTGTATGATGCTGATTTTTCTTATCTTTCCAGTGTTGGAAAATCCTTGAAAAATAGATCACGGGTTCGTGTTCATCTGGGCACGGCCGAGATAATGGGGCGAATTCTTCTTCTTGATCCGGAAGAATTGAGACCTGGAAGCAGCGCCAATATCCAACTGCTTCTCGAGAAGAAGTTCGGCGTCTGGCCCGGAGACCGTTTTGTCGTCCGCAGCTATTCTCCGGTAGCCACCATTGGCGGTGGCGTTATTTTAAATGGTTCGTCTGTTAAAAGAAAACGCTTTAAGCCGATCAACAGGGAGGATTTCGCTTTATTTCATCGTGGCGACACTGTGGAACTGATCCTTTTTCATCTGCGTACAAGCGGTTTCCATGGTTTGACCCTGGCTGAACTTGCCATTAAAATGGGCATTTTCGGCAACAGGTTGAAAAAAATTCTCAATAAACCTGTTTCGGCCGGAAAAATTCTGGTCATTGATTCAGAGAAACAGTTGATGGTGGAAGAAACCATCTTCGCTGAGGTGATTGAGAAAGTTTTGGCCATTTTGGAACTGTTTCACCGTGACAACCCCCTGAAACCCGGCCTTTCGAAGGAAGAATTACGGTCAAAGTTGTACAGGGGATTAAGCCAGAAATTTTTTCAGTCTGTTCTCGCAAATCTGGTCAAGAAAAAAGAAATTGTCCAGGACGGGGCCGTGATTCGCCTGGCCGAACATCAGGTCGCCCTGCAGGCCGATGAAAAAGAAATTCGGCGGGATCTTGAAAATCTTTTTAAAGAGGCCGGCCTGAAACCGCCGACCATCAAGCAGGTTTTTGCTCATTTTCCCGACGCGCCCCAGTCCCTGATTCGTCAGGTTCTTGACCTGTTGATACAGGATGGACAGGTTGCTAAGGTGTCCGAAGATCTTTATTTTTTCGTCCCCCATTTGACCCTTCTTGAGAAAAAAATGACGGCTTTTCTGCAAAAGGAAGGTGATATTGACGCACCCCGATTTAAGGAAATGAGCGGATTGACCCGTAAATTTTCCATTCCCCTGCTTGAATATTTTGATCGAATCAAATTGACGATTCGTGTCGGGGATAAACGTATTTTGCGGGAAAGCAGAAAATAGACGTTTCAATGAGGTTAAAAAAATCAGCAAAATCACCGGCCATGTCAGCGGTCTGAAAAAGGGCCAGAAGAAACGTCTTGAAAGGGTAGGTAAGCGGCGTGTCGGGCCGGATTTAATTATCTCGCCGGAGATGGCTAGAGAGATCTGTTCTCTATCTGTAGAACTGGGACGGCAGATCGGGGTGCTGATTGATCGATCCGGCCGGGTTGTCCATATCATTGTCGGTGACAATAAATCCATTCTCATCCCCCAATTAAGCCAGGTTCGGTCGTCCACCGGTCGATTGAAGGGGCTGCGCTGTGTTCATACCCACCTCAAGGGAGAAGATCTGACCCAGGACGATTTGATGGATCTTCTTTTTTTGCGTCTTGACCTGATGGCGATAATCAAAGTGAGAAAAGATGGTTTGCCGGAAAATCTCTATGCGGCACATTTGGTTCCCCGTCCCGTTGATGGTCATGACTGGGTGTTTCTGCCTCCGGTTCCTCCTACCCGGCAGGAGCTGGATATCCGTCAGTTGATTATGGCCCTGGAGGATGAATTTTCCAGGACGGCACAAACGAAAAAGGTTGATCAGAATCGGGACAGAGCCCTGCTGGTCAGCGTGACGACATCGACAAAAGAAAGGGCCAGGGAATCAATGGATGAACTGGTTGAGCTTGTGCGCTCCGATGATATTGTCGTCCTTGATACCTTTATTCAGCGGCGCGATCGAATCAATCATAAATTTATTCTTGGCAAGGGCAAACTTGGCGAGATCATGTTGACGGCTCTTCGGCTTAACGCCAACCTTTTGATATTTGATCAGGAATTAAATCCGTCCCAGGTCAGCTCCATTACCGACCATACCGAAATTCGTGTGATTGACCGGACCCAGCTGATTCTTGATATCTTTGCACGGCGAGCTTTGAGCCGGGAAGGCAAGTTGCAGATTGAGATGGCACAGCTTAAATATCTTCTTCCCCGATTGGGCCGGCGTGATGACGCTCTTTCCCGGCTCACTGGAGGAATCGGCGCTCGCGGTCCTGGCGAGACAAAACTTGAGATTGACCGGCGTCGCATTAATGATCGTTTGAGTGGTCTTGCAAAAAAATTAAAAAAAGTCAGCCGGGAAAGACAGCAACGCCGCTCCCGACGGCGGAAGAAAAATTTGCCGGTGATTTCGCTGATCGGTTATACGAACGCGGGAAAATCAACTTTTCTTAATACATTGACCCACAGTAAAATTCTCGCCGAGGATAAGCTTTTTGCCACCCTTGATCCCACCAGCCGGAGGCTTCGTTTCCCTGAGGATGTTGAGGTGATTATCACTGACACTGTTGGTTTTATCCGTGATCTTCCCCCGGAATTACTCCAGGCTTTTAAAGCCACTCTTGAAGAACTTCATGAAGCGGATATCCTCGTGCATGTGATTGATGTCAGTAACAGCCGGTTCCCCGAACAGGTCCGGGTGGTGGATCAGATTCTTCGGGATTTGCATCTGGAGACGCTGCCATGTCTTCGCGTTTTAAATAAAATTGATTGTATCACAGCCGAGTATCTTCGGGAGCAGGCCGCTCTCTATCAGGCTATACCGGTTTGCGCTCTTGATTCAACGACTTTTGACCCGTTTCTTCAGCAGGCCCGGCAGCTCGTTATGAAAAAGTGGAATTGATTTGCGGTAAACGCTTACAAGACTGTGGTTGCCGTAAAATCGGTGTCCCGGTGAACGGTTATGATTTGTGGAGATTCCAGTCATGATAGATGTGCCCCGAAGATGTCAGCAATGTTTTTTTTTTAAAGGACAACACATTTATGAAAAATGTACGGTCTGCCGGGAACTGGGTTTTTCAGCGATTCATTTATGCGACCTGAACCGGAAAGGCCAGGATCCGGATCATTTCCATTGTCATATGTTCAGGCCGAATCTTAGACTTGTTGGAGGTAAGGCCGCAGTTGCCCATCCTTTCCTGTCGGTCATCCGGGACAGAAAGCAGTATTTCAAGGATGTGCTCAAGTTGATGCATGGCTCTGGACAGTGTGACCGTAAAAGCGGCTGTTCTGCCTGTCAGAATGACGACCGTATTTCTTCCCGCCTGAAGAAAAAATTTCATGTGGTCTGGCTTACAACGGATCGAAAGCCCATTTTTTTACAGAGTTCTTCTTATATCCGTTTTTTTCATGATGCTCTGCTGACCTGTGGCACTTTGATGAACGGTAAGGCGGTTTTGATCTGGCTGGCGCCCGATCATCTTCATCTCTATCTGGAGTTGAGCGACGGAGATTCCGTGATGGATGTGTCAGAAGATATCCAACTTCTTGTTCAGGATGCCTTGATCGCAGAGTTTGATCAATTGCAATCCATGAAAATGGAAGCATCTTTATTTAATAAGGATTTTTTCATTGAAACCCTTGACTGAAGAATGGGCTGGTAAAAACGCAATTTATCGTAAATATTCGGGTAGCACCTCCTCTTCGCCCATTCGGGCCAGCTCGAGTAGCACTAGTACGCTTCGCTGCCCCGAATGAATGAATATGAGGCACTACTCAAATATTTACAGTCCCAGATTATTGCAACTTTTTCGTATAACTCGAATATTTACAATTTATCCATACTTCGTCATTTCTTTTCATTATTTTATTGATGAAAACATTGTTCATTAAAAAAAAATGGATTGTCTGGTTCGTCCTTGCTACTCTCGTCATGCCTGCTTTCGCTCTGGCCGGAAACAAGGCATTGATCCGGGATCTCATTATTATGAACTCGGCAAGAGATCTTCTTCTCTATTTCACTGTGGGAAAAGCGTTTACTCCCGAGATGGAGGAGGCCATCAGAAATGGTATTCCTGTCCGTTTTTCCTATTATGTTGACTTGATAGAGGAAAAAAAAAGATGGCCGGACAAGGCAATCGTCACATTGTCTTTTGATCGCAGCTTATTATATGATTCCTTGAAAGAAGAGTACCGTGTCGAATTTAAAGGTGAAAATAAATTTTTTACCACGGGGACACTTGAAGAGGCAAAAAAAATAATGGTCGAGGTTCATGATCTTAAAATAGCCTCGCTTTCCGATCTTTCTTTGATGGGCAAGTATAGGTTGAGGGTGAAATCTTTGCTTGCCAAAAAAACTCTTCCGCTGAATTTTCAATATATTCTTCCGTTTTCGACGCTCTGGGAGTTTGAAACCGGCTGGTACAGTACGGAATTTATTTATCAGAAAGGGGTTTCCGGTACAAAGTAATCAAATGAGGCGCGCTCAAAAATAAATTAGTAGCGATGTGTCTTCGGGATGCCTCAGAATGTTAAGTTATTTCTTTACAGGCCCTGAGTTGCTGGCAGAGGACTTTTTTCACCCCGATTTTATCGGGGGTAAACATTCATGGATCGTTGTCCCCGCAAGGGGAATAAATGATTTTTTTTATTGGAGTTATGCAGCAGGATTTTGATAGAAATAAATATGTTGAACGGAAGAGAAAGCGGATCTGGTTCATCATCCTGGCCTGTCTTTGTCTCATTCCTTTTCTGACCTATATTGAGACGAGAGTCTTCCAGATAGGCAGCGTCCCCTTTCCTGTCAGCGGCAATGTTCTTGTCTTTACCCTGATTAACTTCAATGTTCTTCTTCTTCTTCTTGTTGTTTTCCTGGTCTTACGAAACCTGGCCCAGCTTGTTTTTGAACGTAAAAGCAAAATCGCTGGTTCAAGACTGCGGACCAAGCTGGTTATTTCCTTCATTTCCCTGTCTTTGATTCCAACCGGGCTGCTTTTTTTTATTTCCCTGCAGTTTGTCTCCACCAGTATGGACTACTGGTTTAACATTAACGTTGAACAGTCCCTTCTCGACTCCTTGGATATTGCCAGAAATGTGTATGAAGATTCCGGCAACGAGGTGAAAAGGCTGGGAAGAACCACGGCTCTTCAGCTCGAATCCCAAAGATATAGTCAGGTAACAGATGTATATCTGGATCTTTTTTTGGCGGATATTCTTGAAAGCCACGATCTGGCCGGCTTGGAAATTATTTCCCCGCAACGGAGCGTCAAGGTCAGGATTTTTGGTGAACAGATCGAGGATGATGAGGATATGCCGGCCATCCCGACGGAACTTTTTCTCCGCTCCCTGGCCGGAGAGGATGACCTGATGACCATTCAGCCGATTCCTGCTGGTGAACTGGTACGTTCCCTGACTTCACTGCGGCTGGGCAAGGAAAAGGACAACCAGTATGTGTTGATTACTTCCATCCTGATTCCCGATGAAAAATTACAGAGAATGAAACGGGTTTCCCTTGGTCTGGAAGGATACCGGCAGCTCATGTTTCTGAAACAGCCGCTCAAGACCAGTTTCCTGGTCATGTTGCTTATTGTCACTCTGTTGATTATATTTTGTGCTATCTGGTTTGGTTTTTATATTTCCCGCAGTCTCACCGATCCCATTGATAAACTTGCGGAAGCGACGCGGCGCGTTGCCGACGGTGAGCTTGATTTTGTCATTGAGCAGGAGGCTGACGACGAAATGGGTACCCTGGTGGCTTCCTTTAACCGTATGACCAGGGATATGCTGATCAGCCAGGAACAGCTGAAGCAGAGTAATCAGGAGCTGGATAACCGGCGGCGTTATATGGAGATTATTTTACAGAATGTCACAGCCGGAGTGATTTCCCTTGATGAAAATGGCCGGATAACAACGATCAATCGTTTTGCGGAGAAATTATTAAAAATCAAAAGAACCGATTTTCTCAATCATGATTACCATGAAATTCTTGACGCACCGCATCAGCAGATTCTGGACAGTTATTTTGCCGAACTCGAACGTTCAAAGAAAGCATCGATAGACCAGCCTCTGCAGTTAACCGTTCGGGATGAAACCTTTTCCCTTCGTGTGCATGTGAGCCGGCTTGAGGACGAGGAGGGCTGTCAGATCGGCCTTGTGCTCGTCTTTGATAATTTGACTGAACTGGAAAAGGCCCAGCGTATGGCGGCTTGGCGTGAAGTGGCGAGAAGAATCGCCCATGAAGTCAAGAATCCGCTCACGCCGATTCAGCTTTCGGCCCAGCGGCTACGTAAGCGGTATATGGAAAAGTTGGCCGGAGAAGGAGACGTTTTTGATCTTTGCACCAGAACCATCATTAACCAGGTTGATGAGCTGAAAAGACTGGTGAGTGAATTTTCCAGCTTTGCCAGAATGCCGGCCGTTAAGAAAACGATCAACAGCTTAGAGGAAATGGTCAGGGAAGTTCTCGTCCTCTATGAGCAGGGACATAAAAATGTCACATTTAACTTTATTCGTAAGAATGCAATTCCATCATTTTCATTTGATTATAAACAGATGAAAAGGGTGTTGATTAATCTTCTGGATAATGCGATTGCCGCAATCGATGTTGATGGGCTCATTGAGGTGGAAGTTGATTTTGATTTTGAAGAGAAACTTGTTTATTTGGAAGTTCGTGATAATGGTCCTGGAGTTGCGGATGAAGATAAACCGCATCTTTTCGAACCCTATTTTTCCAGAAAAAAAAGCGGCACCGGGCTTGGACTGGCGATTGCAAGTACTATTATTTCCGATCATGACGGCTATATTCGAGTCAAGGATAATGAGCCGACCGGCGCCCGTTTTGTTGTAGAGGTGCCGCTGAGCGGTTAACGGGTGAACAGGCAAGCAGGTAACGGGTATGGCAAAAAAAATACTTATTGTTGATGATGAGGTCAGTATCAGGGTATCACTGGCTGGTGTCCTGTCTGATGAGGGTTTTGAAACTGTTGGGGTGGAATCGGCGGAAGCAGCCTTCGATGCTCTCGACAGGGAGGTTGTCGATCTTGTTTTATTGGATATCTGGATGCCGGGCATGGACGGCATGGCTGCGCTGCCCCGGATCAAGGAACTGTTTCCCCATCTTCCGGTGATCATGATTTCAGGCCATGGTAATATCGAGACGGCCGTGCAGGCCACCAAGATGGGGGCCTATGATTTTATAGAAAAACCGCCATCGTACGATAAAATTGTTTTGTCTGTCAACAACGCAATTTATTCTTCCCGCCTGGAAAAAGAAAATCTGATTCTCAGGGATAAAGAGCCTACAAAGCCGACGTTAACCGGAATTTCTTCTGTCATTATCAGCCTTAAAGAACAGATCAGTCGGGTTGCGCCGACCGACGCCTGGGTCCTGATCCATGGCGAACATGGGACAGGAAAAGAGCTGGTGGCTCAGGCCATTCACAGAATGTCCCATATGGCCGACAGGCCGATGATTGAGGTGAATTGTGCCGCTATCCCGGAAGAGCTCATTGAGAGCGAACTGTTCGGCCACGAAAAAGGTTCGTTTACCGGTGCAACTTCCAGTAAACGCGGTAAATTCGATCTGGCCAATGGCGGGATTATTTTTCTGGACGAAATTGGCGATATGAGCCTGAAAACCCAGGCGAAGATTCTGCGTATTTTGCAGGAACAGAAGTTTGAACGGGTGGGCGGTTCAAAGACCTATTTCGTAAATGTTCGTGTCCTGGCAGCTTCGAACAAGGATCTGGAAGAAGAAATCAAGCTGGGAAATTTTCGGGCCGACCTGTTCTGGCGGCTTAATGTGGTGCCGATTACTGTGCCTCCCCTGCGGGAACGTCTCGACGATTTGCCTATTCTGGTCAATGATCTTTTGATCGCTTTATCCCGGAAGGGTTTTGTTAAAAAAGAGTTTTCTCCTGATGGGCTGGCAGCTATGGCCGATCATGACTGGCCGGGAAATGTGCGGGAGTTGCGAAATTTTCTTGAGCGGTTGGCCATTATGAGTCCGGAGTCTGTTATAACGGCTGAAATTGTCAGGCCGTTACTCTTTCCTTCGGAACAGGTTGGGTCGTCACTTTCAGCAGGCAAAAAAGATTCAATCCCTGCGCACAATAAGACTTCCTCTGTCACCGCAAACAACGCTGTTGATATCAGCGGGATGATGAATTTTAAAGAGGCCAAAAAAGAATTTGAGCGGCAATTTCTGCAGTCAAAATTGTTGGAAAACGATGGTAATATCTCCCAGACCGCTGAAAAAATTCATATGGAACGGAGTAATCTCCACAGGAAGATAAAGGCTTTTCATCTTGAGGATGTGATGAAACGGTGATTTGTCTTGCCCTGCTTTTTACCCACAAATTTAAGCAAACAAGCAAACATTAATGCCTGTTTGTCTGCTTTTTGTATAAATGGTTCTCTTTGCACATCATCTGCGATAACTACACACGGGGATGACGGTAGTAGCCAAGACACCTATCTTATGACTTATGGGTAAGGGTATTAGCCGGCCAGTCAAGCAGTGTGAAAAAGGATAATAAATGAGTGACGACAGTGTAACAAATCTACCAAGCCAGAAAGAGCTTGAAAAAGAAATCGGCGATTACCTGGCCAAAAAATATGGCGGCAAGGTAAAGCTGATCTCTGCCGGCATGCTTCCCCAGGCTGAATTAGAAGAGAAGTCGGAACCGAAAAAAACCGCTGTTGAAGAAAAGAAATTTCGTTTCGATATCAAGCCGGAAGAGCTTATTGCCTATCTTGATGAGTATGTTGTCCAGCAGGATGAGGCCAAGGGGGTTCTGGCAACCAAGATCTGTACCCATTTTAACCGGATCAGGGCCGAGCTTGAGAGGGGCGGATCGGCTAAACGTCCAGGGCGGATTAAAAGTAATGTTTTGCTTCTCGGGCCCACTGGTGTGGGTAAAACTTTTCTGGTTAAACTCATTGCCCAGCGTCTTGGTGTTCCTTTTGTCAAGGGTGACGCGACCAAGTTCAGTGAAACCGGTTATGTCGGCGCTGATGTGGAGGATCTGGTGCGGGATCTTATCCGCCAGACGGATAATGATCTGGAAAAAGCGCAATACGGCATTATTTACGTGGATGAAATCGATAAAATTGCCGCCAGCCAGCAGCGGATCGGAGCGGATGTCTCCCGTTCCGGAGTGCAGCGCGCTTTATTGAAACCCATGGAGGAAACAGAAGTAGATCTTAAAGTTCCTCATGATCCCATCTCCATGATCGAGGCCATGGAACATTATCGCGCCACGGGAAAACGCGCCAAAAGGGTCATCAACACCAGAAATATTCTTTTTATTATGAGTGGCGCCTTTAACGGTCTTGAGGGGATTATTAAAAAGAGATTGCATCGGCAGTCCATTGGTTTTGAACAGCATATTACTTCCAAAAAAGACGACATTCGCCTGCTGAAAAATGTCAAGGCCGAAGACCTCATCGAGTTTGGTTTTGAAAGTGAATTTGTCGGCCGACTGCCGGTCATTGCAACTTTAAATGTATTGAGCGAGGAGGATTTTTTCGCGATCCTCAAAAATCCGAACAGTTCCGTTGTGGTTGGGAAAAAACAGGATTTTTCTGCCTATAACATTCATCTTCTTTTTGAAGAACAGGCATTACGAGATGTGGCCCGCAGGGCCGTAGCTGAACAGACCGGGGCGAGAGGGTTGTTTGCCGTCATGGAGCGCATCTTGCTGCCATTTGAAAAAACTCTTCCTTCAACTCAAATCCGTTATCTGGTTCTCGATCAAGCCATGGTGGCTGATTCTGCAGCCGGGTTGGCCGTGCTCCGGGACGATGAAAAACTGCAGAAATACCATGAAAAACGCTATCTTGAACTGTTTGCAGAGGAGCATCAGCTCTTCGTCGATTTTATTTTTCACAACCGGAAAGAGTATCTGACGGCCAGAAATATTCAGCTTACTTCGACCCGGCTTGGCTTGATGGCCACTCTCTGTCAGAAAAAAAATATGGATCCCCGTGACGCCTGTAAGGAAATTGTCGAGATGGTTGACCATGTCAGGATTTGCGCGGAAATGACATCGGAGGAATGCGGCCTGCAGGTTGTTTTTAACGATGAGGCCATTGACAGGATGCTGGAAATTGAGCCCTTGAATCTTGACAAACTCAATGATAAATGCGAGTCCGTTCTCCATATTTTTGAATATGGCCTGCGGCTGTTAAGCCAGAAAAGTGATATTTCCAAGGTGGTGGTTCCGGTAAGAGGGATTGATGAGCCTGAAAAATTTATAAATGATGTGGTTAGCGAGAATTTTTTAAGTTGATTTGATGTTGAAGGTAGAAGGCACTGAGACAAAAAAAGGAACCACGAATAGACACTAATGAGCACTAATTTTTTTATTGGTGTTTATTGGTGGTTCAAAAAATATTTCAAACAAAGGATAAAAAAATGATGTTTCCTGAATACCGGCCGCGCCGTTTGAGAAGAAACGAACAATTTCGTTCACTGATCCGGGAGACCCGGCTCTCCTCCGAGCAATTGATTTATCCCCTTTTTATTCAACCCGGCAAGGGGATTCGTGAACCTGTTCCCTCCATGCCTGGAGTTTTTCGAATTTCCGTGGATCAGCTGGGTGGTGAGGCAAAAGAATGTCTGGCTCTGGGGATCAACCATGTCCTGCTTTTTGGCCTGCCGAACGAAAAAGATGCTATGGGCTCCGGTGCCCATGCCAAGGACGGTATTATTCAGCGGGCGATCCGTGAACTGAAAAATAAGGCCCCGGAGTTGATGATCACAACGGATGTCTGCCTCTGTGAATACACCAGCCACGGTCACTGCGGAGTTTTGATCAATCATGATGTGGATAATGATGCCACCCTGGAAATTCTGGCGCGGACCGCTTTGTCCCATGCACGGGCCGGAGCGGATATTGTAGCGCCGTCGGATATGATGGACGGCAGGGTTGCCGAGATCCGTGCCGCCCTGGATGAAAACAATTACGATATGGTGCCGATTATGTCCTATGC
>JAGHCC010000429.1 GCA_021160685.1 Desulfobulbaceae bacterium
CTCCTGCAAAAGTCCTTTATCATACTCTTTTTTGAAAAAATCAGGATCAACCCCGATATCAAGATGCTGCCAGGGCAGAATGTCCGCAAAACTTCGCTGGGCAAGATATCCGTCAAGATCAATTCCGCAATGTTCAGCCGCCTGCTGCCAGCGATCAAGCCGGTAATGCTCTGACCAGGCGTCAAGCCGGGCGCCAAGATGCCAGGCTTCTTCAATAACAGCCGCAAGCCGCCTGTCCCCACGGGACATCACCCCTTCCAGAAAACTCTGGCGCGGATCTGACCATTTCAACTTCAACCCCTTATTGCGCAGCTTCTCTTTCAAAAAATCGATTTTGGCAAAACCCTCCTCAACTCCAAGCTGTTGCTCCCATTGAAAAGGCGTATGCGGCTTAGGCACAAAGGTGCCGGCGCTCACCGTGATCTTACGCATTTTACCTTTTTTATCTTTACCGGTCTGGAGGGCTTTGTGAGCCAGCTCCACGATTCCATCAAGATCAGCCTGGGTTTCAGTGGGAAGGCCGAACATAAAATAGAATTTGATCAGCTTCCAGCCCAGTGCAAAGGCGGCTTCACAGGTGGCCAGAAGATCCTCCTCGGTGATCCCCTTGTTGATGACCTGTCGCAGTCGTTCGGTTCCAGCCTCCGGGGCCACGGTAAAGCCGGTTTTTCGTACCCGTTTGATTTGGTTCATGATGTCGGGCGTCAAGGTGCCGACCCGCATGGAAGGCATGGAGACAGAGACCTGGCGGTCAACAAAATAATCCATCAGCCGGACCATCAGATCGGACAGGCAGGAATAGTCACCCGTGGAAAGTGACAGCAGCGCCAGTTCATCAAAGCCGCTTTGCTCGATGCCGCTCCGGGCCCGTTCAAAAATCCAGTCGGGAGAGCGCTCCCGCACCGGACGGTAAATCATACCGGCTTGACAGAATCGGCATCCCCGGGTGCAGCCTCTGGCAATCTCAATACCAAGCCGGTCATGAACGATTTTGTGCAGCGGCACCAGTGGCAGATTCAGTTCAGAGAACGCATTCAGGTCCGGTAGAATGCGGCGTCGCACCTTACTGTATCCGGCGCGCAGAGTCTCCATGCCGGAAAAACGGCCATCACTCTCATAACGGGGCTGAAACAGGGAGGGGACATAGACCCCTTCCACCTCACTCAAAGCCGTAAGCTGTTCTTGTCTGGATAGGCCTTCCTGCCGGGCCCGCAGGACACAATCGGCAATCTCCATGATTGCTTCCTCACCGTCTCCGAGAAGAATGGCGTCAAAAAAATCAGCAATCGGTTCCGGGTGAAAGGCACAGGGGCCGCCGCCGATGACAAGGGGATCATCCTCCCGCCGCTCATTGGTGCGAAAGGGCAGGCCGGCAAGATCAAAAATGGTCAGAATGTTGGTGTAGCAGAGTTCATAGGGTAGGGTGATCCCCAGGATGTCAAAATCTCTGACATCATGGCGGGATTCCAGGGAGAAAAGAGAACGGCCACTCTTCCTGAGCAGGGTCTCGAAATCAATGTCAGGTACATAAACTCGCTCAGCCAGCAGGTCGGCGCGACTGTTGACAATATGATAAAGGATCTGCAACCCCTGGTGGGACATGCCGATCTCGTACAGGTCTGGAAAGGCCAGGAGCATGCGGAGACGGGCTTTGGACCAGTCCTTATGAATTACATTGAATTCATTGCCGGTGTAACGGCTCGGTTTTCTAACCTGTTCTAGAAATTCTTCAACAACATCATTTTGATTCTTCACAACACTCCTGTTCTTGGAAATTTGGGCAGAGAAATACTTTTATAATAAATGCCGGAATCTTCAGCCCCCGGTTGTCTTGCTGAATAGTTACACTGGAAAAAGAATATGGGACAGATCACTCCGGAGATTTTTTATTTTTTTAACTCGTTTTGGACGGCAATTCCCAGCTGTTTCAGGGAATACGGTTTTTTGATAAATTCACCGGCCCCGAGTTCCAGGGCCTTTTGGACTTCAGCATCCTCTGAAAAGCCGCTGGCAATGACTGCTTTCTGGGCGGGATAAATTTTGTTGATCTCTTCGTAGACCTGACGGCCGTTCATGTCGGGTTCAATAATCATGTCAAGGAGCAGCAGGTCAGCTGTATGTTCCTTCATCGCCTCGACAGCCTCCCTGCCGTTAGCTGCGTACGCAACCTCATAGCCCAGCAGAGTCAGCATTTTTCCTGCAATATCCCGTTGCTGCTTTTCGTCGTCAACCACCAAGATCAATTCCCCGTGCCCCTGGATATGATCAAGATCCACGGTTTCCTGCTCCAGGGAAAGATCGTCCCTGGTGATCGGGAAATAAAGTGTGAAAGTTGTTCCCTTTTTATCACTGTCTACAGTGATGGAAGCGCCATGATCCTGGATCGTGTTCCAGACCACCGACAAGCCCAGGCCCGTACCGCTGCGCCCCATCACTTTTTTTGTATAAAACGGTTCGAAAATGTGTTCCAGATCCATGGTCGTAATTCCAGGGCCGTTATCCTGAACCTTCAGAACTGCGTATTCCCCTTCCGCAACGGGCTGTGGTCCTTCAGTGGTTCTTTCAATGTATTGATTGGAGGTTATAATTCTGATTTTTCCTTCATCGTCAATGGCTTCAACCGCGTTGGTGACCAGATTCATAAGTACTTTCTGGATATGGATAGCGGAGCAGCGGATATTCATAAGGTCGGGAGAAAGTTTGTTCGTCACATGGACGTGGGGATAACGAGAGGCGAGGTGATTGAACTCGGGGGAATTTAAATAGTCCCTGATAAAATTGTTAAGGTTTGCTGTTTTCTTGCTACTGGCCACTCCGCGCGCCACGGTGAGCAAATCGTCCACCACTGCGGCAGCCCTCTCTCCAGCAGCCTTGATGGTCTCAAGGGGTATTCGCATCTCGTTTTTTTCTGGAAGTTTCATGAGAAGCAGTTCCGGGTAACTGATAATTCCGGAAAGAATATTGTTCAGATCATGGGCCACGCCTCCGGCCATCATGCCGATGGCTTCCATTTTTTCAGAGCGTGTCAGACGCTTCTCGATCTCCTTTTGCCTTATTTCCGCCTGTTTGCGATCCGTGATATCAAAAATAAGGACGTGGAGGGCCTTTCTGTCTTTCTCCCAATCAATCAGCTGCCCGTGAATTTCATACACTTTGCCGTTTTCTTTCTTTTCCCAGATGATACGTTCTTTTTTTCTCCCCTTGTCGAGCAATAAGGCCATATCGGCACAGCAGGGGCAGACGTCGTCTTGTTCCTTTCCGGCAAAGACCTGAAAACATTTACGCCCCACCACGTCACCAAATTTTTCCTTTGCATAACGGTTGATAAAGAGAATTTTCATGTTTTCCAGATCGACAACGTAAATAATGTTATCCATGCCGTCCAATACCATGGAAAAAAGTTGGAATGAATCTGCCAGGGTCTGGCGTGATCGTTCTAGTTCCACCATTCTTGAATGTCTTTGATACGTTATTCGAAAGAGAAAGGCTACAGCCAGTACAATAGATAAGGCCAGGCCGGTCTCCATAAGGCGATACCGCTTCAGTTCGTCGGCCACGGATTGCTCAATGCGGGCCAGATGTTGCTGGCTTTTGAAAAAAAGAAGATTCGTGTTTTCATTCATACGAACAAAAAGAGGGGCACACTCTTTTAAAAACATTTTTATTTTCCGGATAAGTGGAAAGAGGTTTTGCGAATTCTGATTTTTTATGTACTGATCCCGGAGTTCGACCAGAACTATCAGACTCTCGAGCCTTTCTTCCACCTCAAGCAGTGCAGGACGTAATTCAATGATTTCAAGAATATAACGTTCCTGGTTGACAGGCTGGTAGGTTAACGTCGTCACCATCTCATTTTGTTCAGGCAGATTCAGCGGAATGACATAATCGATGGAGCCGCCCTTTTCGATCACGGAAAGAGCCTGTTTAATTTTGGTTGTTTTTTCAAAAATGATATCACGGTACAGTTGATGTATATTGGTCTCACTTGAGGTGGGAAGTTTGAAAAAATAGGCCTCGATATTGTTGAGATTATTGGAGATCATCTTGCCCAGCATGATTCTGCCGTGTTGATTTTCAGTCTGCAGTTCGAGCTTTTTCGTGTGCTGCAGAAAAAGATAGTGTTGCACCAGCAAAAGAACGAGTCCGGCCAGGAAGATGACCAGGAAAATAGAGCTGTTACGCCTGATGGATTTAGAGGTCTGTTTCATGTGTGTCCAGATGCAAATGAAAACCGTAACGGGCAAAAATTTTTCTTCCCTGGGGCGAGGAGGCCAGTTCCATAAAACGGGTGGCAATATCAGGATAAACGGAAAAGCGTAGCAGACCAAGAATCAGCATGTTGCAGGGGGCGTCCTTTTCTTGCAGGAGCAGCGCATCCATGAATTCACGATTTTCATCCCATTGCGCCACAGCATACCAGTTTAAGGCCAGATCTGCCTTTTTGTTTCGGATTGACAGCATTAAATCCTTGGAGTCAGTGGTCAGGTAGAGGGCGTTATTTAATACCTTTTGGTAAAGTGAATGGCGGCGAAGGATGTTTTCGGCAACCTTGCCGACACTGGAGCTTTTTGACGAGGCGATTATCACCCTGTATTTTTTGTCGGCAAGATTCTCAAGGTCGGCAGAGATGGAAAGGGGATTGTTTTTCTGGACAATCAGAGCCAGGTGATTAAGGCCTACGGGCACAGTTTTTGTCACAAGTCCTTCCTCAAGGCTCTGCTGAACGAAGGCATCGTCACCGGCTAGATAGAGATCGCCCAGCCCATTGACCTTGATGCTACGCAGAAGGTTGCCTGACCCACCCTGAATAATTTTTATGACGCAATTCTGCTCCGCTTCGATCAGGGAAGCAATTTCCTGTATGGGTCTGGTCATGGTGATGCCGCAGAAAATGAGCAGTTCCTTTTTGGGATTTTCGTGCGGCTTGCCGTTGCAGCTGGCAAGAGAGAGTAAAAGGAGCACAAAAAATGAAATTTTGAAATAAGGCAACATCTCTGTTCAGTCCTTAATTAGTTTGTGAAACGTGATCTAACCGGCTCGATGCCGGCAACAAATGTGGCTTCCTGAACTTCGGCTTGGTAGAGGCATATTTCCACACCTGAAGATAAAATCAAGGAAAAAGAAAAGCGCAGGAAAGGAAGGAAATGGGAAATGTGGAAAAAGAGGATTGTGTCTCCCAGGCTGGAAATCTGACTTTTGAAAATACTGATCAAATTTAACGTAGTTTTTCCTTAGGAGTCGTCCGGAAATAACTTGAACATCTCGCATCTCATATTCAGGCCATCTTTGGCCGCTATTCAATCACAAAGTCCTCAACGTAGCAAAACTACGTCTGCGGCTTTGTTCAATCAGATCGACCAAACCTAGCCTAAATATGAGCGCGATATTGTCCAATTTATTTCCGGACGACTCCTTAGTTATAACGTCAGAATAATTTTAAATGTTGTTGCAAAATGACCAATTCATACGAAACGAGAAGTGAGGAAATGAACAAGAAGACGAACAGGATGTGGTATCCGTAGAGAAATTTGAATATTCGGAAACGGTTATGGGCAATTACAATCAAAAGACCTATGGC